>JAJZCX010000022.1 GCA_021851625.1 Acidobacteriota bacterium
GCGCCCCACGCGATTCCATATCGCGCCTGATTCAAACATTGCAGCGTGGACTTCAACCCATCTGTGCCCGGCAGTAGCGCCGATGCGGGCACGCGCACATCCTGCAACGACAGGCCAGAGGTAACCGAAGCGCGCAGCGACCACTTTCCATGCACATCGTAGGCGTGAAAGCCAGGGGATTTTGTGTCCACCAAAAATCCGCGCACGCGATGGTCTTTCTCCTCCACACGCGCCCAGATGATGGCCACATCGGCCAGCGTGCCAGAGGTGATCCACATTTTTTCGCCGTTCAAAATGTAATCGCCGCCGTTTTTTCGCGCGTGCGTGCGCATACCACTGGGGTTGGAGCCGAAGTCTGGCTCGGTCAAGCCAAAGCAGCCGAGTTTTTCTCCCGTGGCCAGTTGTGGCAGCCACTCATTTTTCTGTGCATCGCTGCCAAAGGCGTGAATGGGAAACATGACCAGAGCGGACTGCACGCTGACGAAGCTGCGCAGGCCGGAGTCGCCGCGCTCCAGTTCTTGCATCACGAGTCCGTACTCCACGTTCGACATGCCCGCACAGCCGTACCCGTGGATGTTTGCTCCGTAGTAGCCGAGCGTGCCCATGGGCCGCACCAGTTCTTTGGGGAAGCGCGCGTCACGATTGCAGACTTCAATGATGGGGATGAGATTTTCTTCAATGAACTGGCGCGTGCTGGCGCGCACGAGCAGTTCATCCTCGTTGAGCAGTGCATCGAAGCCAATGCCATCTACGCCTTGAAATCGAAAGCCCATGAGCGGTGTCTCCCCAGCAAAATTGCAGACACCTCAGGCTACCGCATTTTTCTCTCAGGCGAGAAAGGCTTGCAGAAACGGATCGGTGGAGCGCAGTAAATCTTCCAGCCCGCCGTCGAAGACAATCCGCGTGTTGTTGAGCACAAGGAATTTTGTGTTGGGCGCAAGGCCGCGATTCGGAATGCGTTCCATCTGCTGCGTTGTCGCATTGAAGGCATGTGTGGCCAGCGTGAAGGCATCCTGCAGGCGATGTGTGACCAGCAGCGATGTGCCGCCGAATACGTCACGCTCCTTCACAATCAGATCGATGATGGTTGTGGATGTGATGGGATCAAGTCCGCCGGTGGGCGAGTCATATAGCAGCAACGCGGGCTGCGTGATGATAGCGCGCGCAATGGCCACGCGACGGCGCATTCCGCCAGAGATTTGTGAAGGCAGCAGATCAATCGCGTGCTCCAGTTCCACAAATTGCAAAACCTCGCGTACTTTAGCTTCGATGAGTTCCTCGTCCCGGTTTTCTTCGCGCAAGCGATAGGCAACGTTCTCCCGCACGGAGAGGGAATCAAAGAGCGCGCCCTCTTGAAAAACCATGCCAGTGTTTGCACGCAAGCTGTACAGATCGTCTCGCAATACGCTGCGGAGATCCTTGCCAAAAAGGCGCACTGTGCCGGAGTCAGGAGCGAGCAACCCATTCGCCAGCTTGAGCAATAGGCTCTTGCCGCAGCCAGCCGGGCCAAGCAGAATGCGTGTTTCGCCGTGCTCCATGGTGAAGCTAATGTCGTTCAGAATCAATTTGCCATCGAAGCCAAGCGCAACATGCTGAAACACAAGAATGGGTTCCGCATCGCGTGCCGCGGTTGCGGGTGTGGTTGCGGAGGGTGCGTCAAGTGGTGTCATGGTGGTGGCTCAGCGGCCAAAAGCGCCGATCATAAAACGGCTGACGATAAAGTCCAGGGCAATGATGAAAACCGAAGAAGCCACGACGGCCTGCGTGGTGGAGCGGCCCACGCCTTGCGTCCCGCCCTTGGTGGTCATTCCGTAAAAGCAGCCGATCGTTGCAATAATGAAGCCGGAGAAGATGGGCTTCACCATGCCTTGCAGAACGTCTGGGTAGCGTAAAATGTCAATGCTGGCGTGGAAGTATTGCGATGGGCCGATGCCCAGCATGGCAGCACTGACAACGCCGCCGCCCAAGATCCCCACGGTGTCCGCAACAATCGTAAGAAAAAAAAGCATGACAATGGTGGACACGATCCTCGGCGTCACCAGTTTTTTGATTGGGTCGGTTCCGAGCGCGCGCATGGCATCAATCTGCTCGGTCACCTGCATGGAGCCAAGCTCGCTGGCCATGCCGGATGCGTTGCGCCCGGAGACCATCAGCCCGGTGAGCACCGGGCCAAGTTCGCGGATCATGGAGAGGCTGACCAGTTCGCCTGTGATGCTTTTCGCACCGAATTGCGAGAGTGTGTAGGCCGACTGCAGGGCCAACACCGCACCGGTAAAGAAGCCTGTAAGAATGACGATGGGCAACGAGCCGATGCCGATCAGGTCAGCTTGCGCGAAGATGTCTGCCACGTAGAGCGGACGGCGAAAGAGATTGCCAACGCCCGCAGCAGAGAGAAGCGCGTATTCCTGCACGCGCAATATTTTTTCTTTGACGAACGCGCCCGGCTCCAGTTCCATATCCGCATTATGGCATTCGCTGAGAAATTCTGCCGCTTTATTCCTTGCTGCGTTTACGAATTTCGACGTTAAGTCGCTTAATCTTCTGGTTGAGTGTGGAAAGAGGAACGCGGAAATGTTCGGCGGCCTCGGTCTGGTTCCAATTGCAACGCTCCAGCCGGTCGGCGATGATGCGCCGCTCGACCTCCTCAAGAATTTCAAAGAGTGAGGAGTTGGGGTTGTGTTCCAAAATGCTAGTGGTGTAGCCGGTTCCGGTCACGTGACTGGGCAGCAAATCCGCGTTGATCACGGGAGCGGTTGAGAGCACCACGCAGCGCTCAATTACATTTTCCAGTTCCCGCACATTGCCGGGCCAATCGTAATCGACCAGCGTGCGTAGCGTCTCGGCATGCAGTGAGCGTAGCGGCAGCCCATTTTCCTCACTATAGCGCTTGAGGAAATGTGCGGCCAGCAAAGGGATGTCTTCGCGGCGGCTGCGCAGAGCGGGCAGATCGACGGTGATGACGTTGAGTCGATAATAAAGATCATCACGGAAACGCCCTTCGCGCACAGCTTGGCGCAGGTCCACGTTGGTGGCAGCGATAATGCGCACGTCTACTTGAATCTCTTGTGTGCCGCCCACCTGCATGAAGCGGCGGTCTTGCAGCACGCGCAGCAGCTTGGCCTGCATGTCCAGGCTCATGGTGCCAATCTCATCCAAAAAAAGCGTGCCATGGTTGGCCGCTTCGAAGAGTCCTTTTTTGGTGGCGATGGCCGAGGTGAATGCACCTTTGACGTGCCCGAAGAGTGTGGATTCAAGCAGGTCGGTTGGAATTGCGCCGGTGTTCACGGGAACAAATGGCTTGTCGCGCCGAGGAGAATGCGCATGGACCGCTTTGGCAATCAACTCCTTGCCGGTACCGCTCTCGCCTTGAATCATCACGGTGGAACGACTGGGCGCGGCCTGACCAACAAGATCAAAGACGGCCAGCATGGTCTCGCTTTTTCCGATGATGTTGGAGAAATTGTAGCGCTGCTTGAGTGCGCGCTTCAGGTGCAGATTCTCCTGCTCCGTGTGGTAACGCGCGATGGAGGCGCGAATATCCACCAGCAGCTTTTCGTTGTCCCACGGCTTCTGCGTAAAGTTGTTTGCGCCAGAGCGAATGGCTTCGACCACATTCTGCACCGTGCCATAGGCGGTGATCATGATGACGGGCAGTTGCGCCTGCCGCTCTCGAATTGCGCGCAGAATATCCAGCCCGCTTTGTCCCGGCAGGGCCAAGTCCAGCAGCACCAAATCATAAATGCCATCGTCGAGTTTGCGCAGACCCTGTTCGCCATCGTTCGCCGTTGCAACCTCAAAGCCTTCAAGGTCGAGCAGCATCTCCAGCGACTCGCGGATCATCGCCTCATCGTCAATGATGAGAATGCGCGAACGGATTTCTGGCAGGGTCTGCTCTTGGACTTTTTCTTGTTGCGTGGCTGTTTCAGGCATGCACGGCCTTCCTTAACACTGGGAATTCCAGATGAAATGTGGTGCCGTGTCCCAACTCACTTTCCACGTGAATTTTTCCGGCGTGTTCTTGAATGATGCCATAGCTGACAGCCAGGCCGAGTCCTGTGCCGCGGCGTTGGCCCTCCCGCACCGTGGACTTGGTGGTGAAAAATGGATCGTAAATGCGGCGCAGATTTTCCTGCGCAATGCCAGAGCCGCTGTCTGAGATGACGACAGAAACATGCCCATTCGTTTCCGTCGAGATGTGCAGTACCCCGCCATTGGTCATGGCATCTTTCGCGTTTAAAAATAAATTTAAGAACACCTGCTGCAGCTTGCCAGTATGACCCAAAATCTCCGGCAGGTTCCTATCTAAATTCAGTTGAATAGTAATGCCTGCGGTGCGGAACTGATGTTCCAACAGCGTCAGTGTTTCTTGCAGTACGGAGTTCATGTTTAACGGGGTAAACTCTGTGCCGCTGGTGCGGGAAAAATTTAATAGCCCATTGACGATCTCCGAAGCGCGGAAGGTCTGCTGCGTTATCTTGTGCAACATCTGGCTCAGGCGCTCATCCTCACGCACTTGTTTGGAGAGCATTTGCGTGTAAGAAGAAATGACGGCCAGCGGCGTATTCACCTCATGCGCGACGCCGGCGGCCAGCAAGCCGATGGAGGAGAGTTTGTCGGCCTGCATCAGTTGCGCCTCCAATTGCACGCGCTCGGTGATGTCGTCCATCAAAATAATGCGGCCCACGGCGGCTTGGTCTTTGTCGAGCAGTGGTGCCAGCGTGATGTTGGCCGTGCGTACTTCGCCGGAGCGCGTGATCAGACGAAATTTGTAGAGTGTGTGCACGCCGGGATCGTTTTTCACGCGCGCATATTCGGCGAGAAAGTCTGGAGGAAACAACGCTGCCAGTGGCTGACGCAGGGCCTCCGCGCGCGGCACGGCGTACATGGACTCCATCTGCGCATTCCAGCCGTCGATGCGATCCTCCAAATCCACAGCGAGAATGCCAATGTTGATGGATTCGACGATGTTTTCGTTGAAGTCCTTGAGCTGCTCATACTCGGAGATTTTTTGTTCGAGGCTTGCGTAAAGCTGCGCGTTTTGCACCGCAATGCCAATGTAGCTGGCCAATGTTTCGAGAAGCTCCACATCTTCACTAGTGAGAAAATCGCCGCCCGTGGTGCGGCCCAGACCGAGCACGGCCAGGGGCCTGCGTTGCACCAGACAGGGCAGATAATAGTTCAAGTCCAGTTGGCGCACGCTGCGCTGTTGCGTGGGCGTCAAGTGAGGAGCGTTCTGCGGATTCTCGAAAAAGATGTGCGTGGCTTGATTGCCCGGATCAAATTGCAAAAAGCTGAGATCAAGAGCAGCGGTCTGCGAACGCAGCGATGGAGGAATGCCCTGTGCTGCGGCCAGAGAAAAGTCCGTCGGATTTTTCTCTTCCGCGAGAAAAACAGCGATGCGCGCGACCAGCAGCGTGCGCGGCAAGCGATCCAGAATCGCATCCAGCAGCGCCTGCAAATTTGTCTGCGAATTCAAATCGCGGGCAAACTCGATCAGCGTCTCGCGGTAGTCATAGCGCTTGCGGTCAAAGACGCGATCCACACGGTCTTGAATGGCGCGCTTCATCGGATCAAAGAGCAGTGCGAAGATGGTGATGGCCGCAGCCAATCCCCAGCCGCCCGCAGCGGGCAGGCGCGTATGCACCACTTCGCTGCCAATGGCGACCGCGCCAAAGTACAGGCCCACCAACGCTGCCGTGGCCAACGTGTAGGTGACGCCGCGCTTGAAGATCAAGTCAACATCCATCAGCCGGTAACGCACGATGGCGTAGCTGAAGGTCAGCGGCAGCAGCACCAGACAGAGTACGGCGGTGTGGTTGATGGCGTTGTCCGTCGAGGCTCCGGCAAGATAGGGAATCACGTAGAACAGCGTGAAGGGAATCACCGCGATGAGCGTGCCGCGCGTCAACCACTTCAACTGTTGACGCATCAGCGGATTGTTGGCGCGGCGATAGTTGCGGAAGAAGACCACCGAGGCCAGTACATAGAAGCAGGCCAAATAGATCAGCTCTGCTTGATTCATGCTGTGGTAAAAGGCCTCGCTCGCAGGCCAGAGCCACAACGCCGCCAGATTCAGGGCAATCAGCAGCGAGCAGGGAAAATACGCCAGTCCCACCATCCAGCGCTGTTTGCGTTGCGCGGCTTTTTCCTCAGGGAAGGTAAGCGAAAAGTGCAGCAACAGTGCGGGCTGCAACGCGGCGGCCAGCACATTGCCCCAATTGATAATCCAGTCGAAGAGGCTGAGTCTGCCCGCGCCGATAAAGGTGTACAGAATGAAAGAAGTGAGACAGAAAATATAAAAATGTGTGGCGCGCGGAGCCGTCCACCGACGGAAGAGAACATAGAGGCCAATGAGTAGATAGACCAGCGCGATCAGACGCAGGCCGGGATTGATGCTGCGATCTTTGGGTACCAGAATGACGGGAACATCCATCTGAATGCCCGAACGCGCAATCGTATACGTCACGCTGGTGTACGTGCCAGAGCGCAGCAACTGCGATTGCAGCGTGGCCTCATTGGGAATGGCCAGATCGTCCACCGTGATCAGCAGGTCGGCGGGTTCGATGCCCGCCCGCTCGCCGGGGCTGCCCGGCAATACCTGCTGCACCACCAGACCGCCGGGCGCACTGGTCCACAAAATGCCGTCCGTGGGGATTTGCAGATTGCTCTCCCGCACATAGTTCATCGTGGCCAAGACCACGGAGGCCAGCGTGAGGAACGCCAGCAGTACGGCGGCGAAGCGAACTTGAAAGTTTCTTAGCATGGATTCCATGCGTCCGGCAGTTGCAAAGGAGCGCCTCCTTTTTAGGGTGCGCTCAGCGCCGCTGCCGCAGGGATCTGCTCCGATGGAGAACCAACGGCGAACCCTGGGGATTCCCGTGCTCCATTGTCTCCCATTCTCATGAAATATAATAGACAACAAGTGGAGACCTCCGCTGCCAGCACTGGCGCGTTCACCTGCGATAGTGCTGCGGGATGTTGGCTGGAAGTAAAAAATGTTCCTGAATAGGGACGCGCTCTTGGCTCGGCATCTTGCGGCCACGGCGGTTCTTGTCCATGGGGCGGATTGGCTCCCGGAGAGATTGTGACGAAGAATGGCACCCCGCAGAAGGACTCTGCGGATTCTAAGACTGTGCGCACTCCGCAGCGCTTGCTTCCAATTTACCCACGCTATCCCGTCACCTTCGAGAGCGGCGCAGGCGTATTTCTGTATGACGACAAGGGCCGCGCGCACTTGGATCTCGTCTCCGGCCTCGGCGTCAACGCCATGGGCCATGCGCATCCGCGCCTGGTGCCCATCTTCCGCGATCAGGCGGCCAAACTGGTGCATCTGTCGAATCACTACGACAATCGCTATCCAACGGCGCTGGCCGAGCGGCTCTGTGATCTAACCGGCATGGCCGGCGTCTTCTTTTCAACCGGCGGAACCGAGGCCGTTGAAGGCGCCATCAAGCTGGCGCGTCTGGCTGCATGGGATGGCGGCGCTGGACGCAAGTCCGCCTTCGTCTCCTTGAATGGCAGCTACCACGGACGCACCTATGGCGCGCTCTCCGTCACCGGGCAAGAGCGCTATCGCCAAGGCTTCGCGCCGGGGCTGCCCGACATCCGTTTTGTCGATCGCAATGACATTGCTGGTCTACGCGCCGCGATGGACAACGACGTGTGCGGAATTTTAATTGAGCCGCTGCAAGGCGAGGGCGGCGTGTGGGAGTGCACCAAGGAATACCTGACGGAGGCGCGCCGCTTGGCTGACGAACACCACGCGCTGCTCATCTATGACGAGATTCAATCCGGACTGGGCCGCACCGGCGATTGGTTTTCTTACGAAGCCTCCGGCGTGCGCCCGGATGTGTTGATCGTCGGCAAGCCGCTCGGCGGAGGTCTGCCGCTCAGTGCATTTCTGGTGACAGAAGAACTCTTTGACGTCTTTCAACTGGCCCAGCATGGCAGCACGCTCGGCGGCAGCCCCTTGGCTTCGCGTTTGGGGTTGGAGTTTCTCTCCTTCATGGAGAGCGAGGGCATGTTGCATCGCATCCACCAAACCAGCCAGTACATGCAGCAGCAATTGCAAAAACTGGTCAAGGATTTTCCCGTGGCCAAGGCTGTGCGCGGGCGTGGTCTGCTGCTCGGTTTGGAAATCTCTCAGCCCGGTCGTCCGCTGGCAGAGGCCGCTCTGAAGCGTGGCTTGTTGCTCAACGTCACCCAGGGCAACATCTTTCGCTTTCTGCCGCCCTATATTTTGGAGCCGCAGCATATCGATCAAGCCATCGGCGTTTTTCAGGAACTGCTCAGCATTGCCTCCGAAGCAGAGAAGGCCTGCGCCACCACTGAGAAAGCGTGACACTCCCGCGCGTTTTTATGCCAGCGTTCACATAATTTTGTGGTGCCCCATTCAAGCCGTCCTTTGGCTTGAGTGGGGGAAGATTCACCCACAAATCTTTTCCGACTGTTTACACTGTGACCGAAAACAACCTAGCGCCTGCGTGTACCGCTCTTTACCCAGCGCACAGGCGGCTTCTTCACCGGCGGCTCTGCCTTCGGAGCCGCCGGTTCTACTTTCGCCAGCAGCACGCGCAGGTCGCGCAAATTGTTGCCGGTTGGCCCGGTGCAAATCGTAGCGCCCAGCGCATCGCAGAGCGGATGCGCATCGAAGTTCTGGAGCGCTCGCTCCACATCCAACCCAAGCTGGGCTGCGCGCTGCATCGTTGCCGAATCCACCAACGCGCCTGCGACGGGGCTATTGCCGTCCAAGCCATCCGTGCCTGCCGATAGCACTACCACGGGCGCATCCTCCGCTTTCATTTCGGTTGCTGCATACAACGCCCACTGTTGATTGCGTCCACCCACGCCGCTGTGCTCCGGTACAGGAACGCTGAGTTCACCACCAGAGAGCAGGCAGACAAAACGCGGCGCGTCTGCGGGTTGCGCGGTACTTGCTCTGGCCGAGCGCTGTGTAGGCTGGCGCAGATCGTGCAGTCGTTCCAGCAAATGCCGCGCTGCCGCCATGTACTCCCAATCATCGCAACTCGTGTCGGTTCGGGTGAAAAATCCCAGCGCCTCCGCTCTCGCGCGCGCTGCTGCCAGCAAATCCTGCGCATCCAGCAGCGTGCAAACCTGCATGGGAAACGCGCCGGGCTTGGGCGTCTCCGGCAAATGATTCTGCTCAAAAAAATTGCGCACACGCGCGGGGAATGCCTCCGCCAGCGCATAATGATCGATCACGGCGCGGCATTGCGCCAGCGTCGTCGGATCGGGAAGCACCGGGCCGGAACCAAGCTCGGCCAGCGCGTGCGCGGGCACATCGGAGATCAACAGCGCCACCAGTGTCGCTCCGCGCGGAGCCGCCATCGCCAGCCGTCCGCCCTTCACTGCGGAAAAATGTTTGCGCACGCAATTCATCTCCGCAATCGGTGCGCCGGAGTGCACCAAGGCTCGGTGGAAGTTCTGCACATCTTCCAACGTCATGGCCGGGTCCAGTGGTTCTTCGAGCATCGCCGACGCTCCGCCGCTGATGCAAAAGATACAAAGCGTGCGCCGTGCGCTTTCCGCATCGCGGGGCAGGGCCTCCAGCATGGCGCGCGCCGCACATCCCGCTTGCAGTGAGGCGGCATTGGGCAAAGGATGGCCGCTGGGAAAATGCGCAATGTTTTGCGGCAGCGGCTCCGGCGCATCGGGTGCGGCAAGAATTCCTGCAAGATTCCAAGCGTCGCACTGCGGCAGCCGTTGCAGCAACTCGGCCAGCATGGGCGCAGCCGCTTTGCCTGCGGCCACAATGCGCACCCGGTCATAGTGGCCCAAATCAAAATCAACATCGTCGATGCGCAGCAGCGTTCCATCCACACGCACCTTCTGCGCAAAGGCATTTGCAACGCTGCACTGCTTGAGCGCGTGCGCAAAGATGTCGCGCGCAGCGTGGCGCAAAAACTCCAAATCGTGCGCGAAATCCTCAGGCGGCAGCGGCATCGGGTCGGCTCCGGTTCAACGTGAGGAAAAGAAATTCTCTGTCAGCCAAGTGCGCAGCGCCGTTTGCATCGCGTCGATCTTGCCTGCAAAAAAATGATCGGCATCGGCGATCCAGACAAGCTGCTTCGGCTCCGCCGCTGCGGCCACAATGGCGCTGACAGCATCCACCGGGCCATACGGATCGTGGTCGCCGCTGACAAAGAACTTCGGCTGCGTGCAGATGGACAAGCATGGATAGCTGTAGCTGCGTCCCTCCGCCTCCACCGGCAGGCCGAGCGCAATCAGGCCGCGCACGCGCGCGTCGCCACAGCAGGCCTGCAATCCAACGGCAGCGCCAAATGAAAATCCGGCAAAGAGAATGGGCCGCTGATATTCCTGCTCCAGCCAGTCGAGCGCGCAGCGCACGTCGTCCACCTCGCCCACGCCGTGGTCATGCGCACCTTCGCTGCGTCCGGTGCCGCGAAAGTTGAAGCGCAGCACGGGCAGGCCAAAGCCATGCAGCACCTTCATCGTGTTGTAGGCGACCTTGTTGTGCAGCGTGCCGCCGCCCAGTGGATGCGGGTGGCAGACCAGCGCAGCAAAAGGAGCATCGGGCAGGCCCGCGTTCAGCAGCGCTTCCAAACGTCCGGCTGGTCCGGCCAGGTCGAATGCGCGCACGGCTGCGGCGGGCGGATTGGCGGCGGGTGTCTCCATATGC
>JAJZCX010000023.1 GCA_021851625.1 Acidobacteriota bacterium
CAAGTGGTGCAAGAGTTGAAGGACCTAGCCGCCAAGCTGCAAACCGAGCAGACCAGTGGCAACGCCAACGCGCGCGAGTGGCTGCTTGACCTGCGCGAGATCGCCCTGGCCATTCAGCAGCAACAGTAGCAGACGGCTAATCTGTTACAGGCCATTCACGGCTTCGTCGCCAATCAAAATCAGGCGTACACGCAGCCCGGCTATGCGCAGCCAGCCTTTGGCCAGCCAGTGATGGGCACGCCCATGCAGCCGCAAGGTGGGCTTGGCGGATTTCTCAACTCCGGCTTTGGCCGCGCCGTGACGATGGGCCTCGGCTTTGGCTTGGGCGATGATCTGATCAACAAGATTTTTTAAGGGTGTGTGCATTCAATCCCAGGTCTCAAAAGCGAGACCTGGGGCACCCCATGCAACGCGCCATTTATGGAAGTAGTGTTTCGCCTTTCTCGAAAACCTTAAGCAGATGTTCTTGCATCAAAACCGATGGGTAGTTGCGTTGATTTTCTTGGTCCGAAGCTTTGCTTGATGTTTTCGCATACCCACTCATAAAAATGAGCACACTGATCACTGTCCTCTATGCAAATTTCAAGCGGTTTGCCTGCCCAGCCGATTTTTATCATGGCTTTTTCATTATTTTCCGTAACACACAAAGCGAATGAGACCCAATAAGAAGGGAGTCTGCCAGGGGGTGTAAGCAGGATGCCAATCCCTAGGTGCCAGTAGCCATCTTCTTCGTCATACTTAATAGCGTCCATAAGGGTATACCGCTCACCATCATCAGGCTGTGTATATTGCTTTTCCTCCCCGCTAAGATCATTCGAGCGTAGAAAAGTTAAACGACCGTAAGGAATTTCGCAGTAATCGCTAAACCCGTTCACGAGGCTCGTGATGTAACCCAAGCAACGGTCACGATGGGCAAACCATTCCCTGCGGGTTAATTCGCACGCTTCGTACATTTGTTCGTATTTGGACATTAATAGTTACCTGCCGATTCGACATGTTCTGAAATTTCCACATGAACCTAGCCGGGTGCCCCAGGTCTCGCTTTTGAGACCTGGGATTGAAGGGTTACTGGGCTGCCGTCGTCACCGCAGAATCCCGCGGTGACGGGGTGAGTGCAGCGAAGTAGTTGTGGTCTTCCAGATTGCGATAGAAGACGCCGGCCAACTCCGCAGCTTTGGGGCCATAGGTGGGACGGCCACCTTCCAAGAAAAAGACGGCCACGATGCGCCCCGACGGAGTGTCCGCGTAGGAGGCGAACCAGCCGAAGCGCGTGCCGTGATTCGAGCAGGTGCCGGTTTTGCCGAAGACGGGGAATTCTTTGAAGTTGGTGCGCAGCGCGCGCGCCGTACCATAGCGCACCGCTCCGGCCATGCCGTCGGTCATCTGCGGAATCAGCGGGCCAATGTTGAGCGTGCGCTTGATGCGCGGAGTGAAGTCAGCGGCATCGTCGGCGGTAAGCGGGTGTTGCAGATAGTACAGCGTGCCGCCGTTGGCAATGGCAGAGACCAGCGCGCCCAGTTGCAGCGGCGTCATGGAGACGCTTTCGCCAAAGGAACACATGCGGCCCACGCCGCCTTCACTTTGCGGCAGCACCTGCGTTGGATATTCACCGAGCTGCTCGTTGGGAATGTCGTAACCGGCCAACTCCCCCAAGCCGAAGAGGTTGGCATAGTGCTTGACGCGAGCAAAGCCCAAGCGGCGTCCGACGGTTTCAAAGTAGAGATTGTTGGAGTGCGCGAGTGCCTCGGTCAGCGTCACGTGGTAGTGCAAGCCCAGCGCGACCGGCGTGTCTTTGGTGACGACGCCCTCTTCCAGAGCCGCCAGCGCCACGGAGAGCTTGATGGTCGAGCATGGCTCCGCGCCACTGGCGAGCGCGAGCTTTTGGTTCACCATGGCCAGAATGCGTCCATTGTTGGGATTGATGACCACGACGGTACCGTTCATATCGCCCAGCGCGTCGATGGCCGCCTGGCGCACGGTGGGGTCTTCGCCATCCGTCACATCGCCCTCAGTCTGATCTGTGGCGAAGGAGTTGCCGGTGAAGCGTTCATAGTAGCGATGGCGGCGGCGGGAGTAGACGCGGCGGTAGTGCACATTGGTTACGGAGCGATGATGGCGGCGCGCAGCCATGCTGTTGTGCATGTCTGCCGACTCATGCAGCGCGGAGGACCGTGTGCTGGGCGCGTTGCCAGAGGTTTGCGTATTGGTTGCGGTCGTCACCGGCGTGCTGGAGCCTTCCGCCGCTGGGGCCGCATGTGCGGGCAGCACAAACAAAAGAAGCGCGAGCAGCGCCGTAGTGCTCAGAGCGACTCTGCGTGTTTGCCGATGGAGGGAGAGAAGATGTGCACAATACCGCATATTTTTTACTGCCGTTTATCGAGAAATTCTTGAAGCGTTGCCCGGGATGTGCCTCGCTCGCAGCACTCCTGTTTACAGTATCGGCGATGTGCGGCATGAGGCAATGGAAAAGTTTGCCGTATACCGCCGACACGGTGGTTCTACTGCGCTAAATACTACAAAATCCAAAACGGGAATCTACTCAGTACTGTTTTTTCGTAAGAAGGCGGGGATGTCGAGCTGGTCCTCGGCCTCAAATTCTGGCGCAGCCACGGGTGCGGAGACAACGGCGGGCGCAAATAAATCCTCCGTGTGTGCCGGATGCCGTGCAGGCTCCGGCTCGTCTGTGTAGGTCGGCGCATGTGGCATCGCAGCCGGTGCCGCGGCGAAGGAATGCGTCTCCTCAGCTCGCGTGTGTGGTGCCGCGGTGTAGTCGTCCTCCTCGGCCATTTCGCTGGCAAAGCGCGCCTTGGGCGCAGGTCCATCGCCAACGTTCACGGTGACCGCAGCAGGTCGCATCATTCGCTCGCGGCGTTGCGGCGTTTCATGGCGAAAGCCGGTGGCGATGACGGTGATCTTGATCTCGTCGCCCAGCGACTCGTCCATCACCGCGCCAAAAATAATGTTGGCGTCCTCATGCGCGGCGCTTTGGATAATCATGGAGGCCTCGTTGACCTCGCTGAGCTTGAGCGTGCTGGAGCCACTGATGTTAATCAGAATGCCGCGCGCGCCGTCGATTGCGCCTTCCTCGAGTAGCGGTGAGGCCATGGCCGCGTGTGCGGCCTCCATGGCGCGATTGGCTCCGCTGCGCACCGCCGTGCCCATCACGGCGTAGCCCATGCCAGCCATCGTGGTCTTCACGTCGGCAAAGTCGCGGTTGATGATGCCCGGAATCGTGATGATGTCGGAGATGCCTTGCACGCCCTGGCGCAGCACATCGTCGGCAATGCGGAAGGACTCGAAGAAGCCTGCATCCTTGGCCACGTTCAGCAGCCGCTCGTTGGGGATGACGATCATCGTGTCCACGCTGTCGAGCAACTCTTCCAGTCCGCGCTCGGCCTGCAATCTGCGGCGCTTGCCCTCAAAGCCAAAGGGCCGCGTGACCACAGCCACGGTGAGTGCGCCCATTTCGCTGGCCAGCGAAGCAATCACCGGCGCTGCTCCAGTGCCCGTGCCGCCGCCTAGGCCCGCCGTGACAAAGACCATATCCGCGCCGTCGAGCGCCTCCAGAATTTTTTCAGAATCTTCCAGCGCCGCTTGGCGGCCAATGTCCGGGTTGGCGCCTGCGCCCAAGCCGCTAGTACGCTTGACGCCGAGCTGCAACTTCACCGGAGCCTTCGATAGTCGCAGTGCCTGCACGTCTGTGTTGGCGGTGATGAACTCCACGCCTTCGACCTGTGCTTCAATCATGCGGTTGACGGCGTTGCCGCCGCCGCCACCGACGCCAATCACCTTGATCTTGGCACCGCGCATCATCTCCTCGTTGTACTGGATGCGCAGGCTCTCTTCACCGTTGCCGTTGGGATCAAACATGCTATGCCTCCTTCTTCAAACTTGTTAAATATCTCCGCCTGCGATGGAGCGCAGTTTGGTGCGCAGGCTGGTGTCCTGTGCCGTGCGCAGCTTGCCGGTGCGATGGCTGTAAAGCAGCAGACCTACGAGCGTGGAAAACTCCGGATCCGCTAGGCCGTGCGGCATCCGCGACAGCGGTACCGGGGTGCCGATGCGTGCTGGTGCGCGCAACAGACTCTCCGCGTGATCGAGCAGCCCGTCCAGCTTGGCTCCGCCGCCGGTGAGTACTGCGCCCGCACCCAATGCCTGCAACACGCCGCCCTGACGCAGATTGTCGCGGATCATCTGGAAGAGTTCGCGCGCGCGTGGCTCCAGAATTTCGCTGATGTAGCGCAGTGGCACTAGTTGTTCTTGTCCGCTTGGCCCGGAGGGAATGTTGACCTGCTGCGCCTCAGAGACAGACGTGACCACGGAGTGGCCAAAGTTGATCTTCAGATTTTCCGCCTCGGCCAGAGGCACGCGCAGCATCATGGCTAGATCGTTCGTAAAATGGTCGCCGCCGATGGGCAGCGAAGCCGTGTGCGCCACGGAGCCTTCAAAGAAAACGATGATCTCCGTGGAGGCTGTGCCGATGTCGAGCACACAAACGCCCAGCTCGCGCTCGTCGGCAGAGAGTACGGCCTCGGCTGCGGCCAGAGCTTCAAATACAGTGTCTGTTGCCTCAATGCCCGCGTGGTTCATGCAGGTGACGATGTTTTGCATCGCGCTGGTCAGGCAGGTGAGCATTTGCAGATTCACTTCCAACGTGCTGCCCACCATGCCTGCGGGATTGTGAATGCCGCCTTGCTCATCGACCAGATACTCCTGCGGCAGCAGATGCAAGATCGAGCGGTCGGCGGGTAGTTGCACGTTGCGCGCATGCTCGACAGCAGCGCGCACATCCTCCTGCGTAATCTCGCGTAGTTTTCCGCCCAGCCGGATGCCGCCGCGACTGACGAAGCCGCGCACATGCGCGCCGCCAACGCCTGTGGTTGCGTGTGCGATGGAGCAGCCCGCGGCGATCTCCGCTTTTTTGAAGGCCGCGTCGATGGCCGCGCTGGCCGGTTGCAGATCGGTGATGATGCCGCGTTTGATGCCGCGTGCCGCTTCCACGGCGTGTCCGCAGTAGCGCACTGCGCCGTCGCGCACATCAGCCACCAGCACGCGAATCTTCGACTGGCCCACATCGACCACGGCCAAATGAGAGTCCTTGCGCTGCATCATTGCACCTCCGTGTGTGGGAGCGTCTGCGCTGCACCCTGTGTCTGCGGCGCGGTTTGCGATCCAGTTTGCGGCTCTGTCTGCAATTGTGTGCCGGGGGCCATGTCCAGCACCACCTGCCGTCCATAGCGCATGTCCACCGAGGCCAGGTGTGGATACATGCGCAGCCACTCTGCCAAGTGCGCAGCGAAGGCTTGATAGCGTGGTAGAAACTTCTCATTGCCAAAGTGCACGAGAATGCCACCTTCGCCGCCGGAGACAAGCGCGCGCACATCCTCCGGGTCGCGGATGTCCACCTCGCTGATCTGTTGCGAAAGATGATTGCCTTGCGCATCGAGCGCGGCTAAAAATTGCAGATAAGGTCGCAGCTTGCGTGCGCGCGCAGCCGCATCGCTGGCCCAGGCTCCGTTGACAATCGGATACGAGCCAAGCTGCAAGCCGCCGTCGGGCATCGGCAGCACCACGCCCTCGGCGTCCATCAAATGCACACTGCCACCATCGCGCACGTAGGCCACTGGGGTGCGCTCTACCAGTGAGACGCGCAGATGGTTCGGCCACAGCCGCATTACCGTCGCGCTTTGTACCCAGGGGAGTTGCTCGATCTGCGCTTTGCGTGCGGCCAGCGGCACGGAGAAAATGCTGCGCCCAACATCAGCGCGAAAGATGCGCTGCACATCGGTTGCGGCCACGGCGGCGTTGCCTTGCACTGCGATCGCGCTCGCATCCTGCACTAGGAAGCGCGGATCGTGCAACAGAAACGCGTGTGCTTGCCAAAGCCCCGCGCCGACCGCCGCCAATGCTGCGAGCACGGCCACCAGTAAAAGAACTCTGCGCGCGCGGTCGCGTGCGACTCTGCGTCGCACCGGGGTGCGGTTCTGGGTGCGTAGAAATTTTGCGTCGGATTCTGGTGCGGCAGAGACGTCGTCAGCGAAATTTTGTTGTGCGCGTCCGGCGCGATTTTGCCGACGCTCCGGCGGGTGCAGCTCCTCTGCAAGCTGCGCGTCCGTCGTGTCGTCATCTTCCAAAGGTTTGCGCACGCCGCCACCCGGACAGGATTGTCGTTCTTATGAATTTTACCTGTTTTTTCCGGGAGTTATCTAGTTTTTCTGGATTCCATCTCGTGCTGGTCCAGTGTCTTGGGTGCGGGGTCCGTCTGCGTCAGCGCTTGCAACAGCATGGGGGTGGCTTGATGGATGTTGCCCGCGCCCAGCGTCAGAATCAGATCGCCCGCCTGCGCACCGGCTGCGGCCTGCTCCACCGCCTCTTGCATGGAGGTCGCGTAGCGCACCGGCTCGCGCCCAATCGCCCGCACCAGCGCCGGAGCGTGCACGCCTGCGATGGGTTCTTCACTGGCTGCGTAGATGTCCAGCACCCAAACTGTGTCGGCGGCGTCAAAGCAGCCGAGAAACTCTGCCAGCAAATCGCGTGTGCGCGTGTAACGATGCGGCTGGAAGAGAACATGAATTTTTCTGTAGCCGCAATCACGCGCCGCAGCCAGCGTGGCGCGAATCTCCGTGGGATGATGGCCGTAATCGTCAACTACCGTAACGCCGCCCACTTCGCCTTTGCGTTGAAATCGCCGCTCCACGCCGCGAAAATCCTCCAGCCCGGCGGCAATTTTTTCCACGGGAATGCCCAACTGCAATCCAACGGCCACTGCGGCAGTGGCATTACGCAGGTTGTGCGCTCCCGGAACCCGCAGCGCGAACGGCCCCAACTCCACGCCTTGATGCACCACGGAAAACCGCGCCAGCGCGGGTGAATTTTTCTCTGTCGCCGCGCGCGGCAACGGTAGCAGTCGGTACTCAGACTCTTGCGCCATGCCGTAGGTGTGGATGCGCCGACGCACGCGCGGCAAGATCGCCGCCAGCATCGGGTCATCCAGGCAGACGGTGCTGGCTCCATAAAACGGCACCGTGTCCATGAACTCGACAAAGGCATCTTCGACATCGCGCAGATCGCGGTAGCAATCCATGTGCTCGCGGTCGAGGTTGGTCACCACGGCCAGGATCGGTGGCAACATCAAAAAGCTGCGGTCGCTCTCGTCGGCCTCGGCTACCATGTACTCGGACTTGCCCAGCCGCGCATTCGATCCCAACGCATCCACGCGCCCGCCCACGACCACCGTTGGGTCGAGTTCTCCAGCGGCCAGCACGGCGGCAATCATGGAGGTCGTCGTCGTCTTGCCGTGCATGCCAGCCACGGCGATGCCATACTTCAAGCGCATCAACTCGGCCAGCATCTCTGCACGTTGAATGATGGGAATGTGCCGGGCGCGCGCGGCCAGCACCTCTGGGTTCTGCTGGCTCAGCGCGGAGGTGGTCACCACCACGTCGGCTGCGGCAACATGCGCGGCAGCGTGGCCTTCATGGATGGTTGCGCCGAGCGCGGCCAGCCGGTCGGTCAGGGCCGAACGGCGCAGGTCACTGCCAGAGACAGCAAAGCCCATGTTCAGCAGGATTTCGGCAATCCCGCTCATGCCAATGCCGCCAATGCCAATAAAATGAATGTTCTGCGATCGAAGAAACATGCGCTGCCTGCCCTAACTGTAGCAGCCGTCGTGCCGAATGCGGTAGCGAATCCCGTGGAAAATCGGGTGGAATTTCCAAGTCTTCGGCGACTGGTACCCGCGCAGCACAACCTTTTTGCCCTCACCTGCGTCTATAGGGATGGTAGAGTGGGACGGTAGGCAGCAAGCAAGACCCGCCGCCAGACTCCGCCGGGAATTTCGCCCCGGAAGCCGCAAGCTAGTCGCGGATACCCAGAGGCGGAATGCACAGGAGGTGCGCAATGCGTACCCTTCGTTTTCCCATCCTCAGTCTCATTTTGGTTTTGGTCGTGACCGCGTTTTTGATTCCCCCCGCAGCGCATGCAGGCGTGTTTCTCTCTGTCGGCTTCGCGCCACCCGTATTTCCCATGTACGCCTACTATCAACCACCCTGTCCCGGCGATGGCTACATGTGGACGCCTGGCTACTGGGGCTGGCAGGATGACGCCTATGTCTGGATGCCCGGCGCATGGATGATGCCGCCCTTTATGGGTGCGCTTTGGACGCCCGGCTATTGGGGCTGGGGCGGTGGCTTTTACAACTGGCATGAAGGCTATTGGGGCAGAAATGTTGGCTACTACGGCGGCGTCAACTATGGCGGCGGCTACTATGGCCGAGGCTATGAAGGCGGTTACTGGCACAACAACAACTTCATGCTCAATCGCAACATCAACAACGTGGGCGGCAACATGCACAACGTCTACAACGGCCCAGCGGGTGCAGGCGGATTCAATCGTGGCGCGAACGGATTCCACAATGGCATCCAAGACCCGGTGCGTGGCACCATGCAGAATCGCGGACTGATGCAGAACCACGGCACGATCCACGCTTTGGGGGCAACGCAGAATCGCGGCTTCGGCGGCAGCGGCTTCCAAGGTGGAATGCACGGCACGGCTCGCCCATTGATTACGGCCAACCACAGCTTGAGCCACTCTGGTTTTGCTGGCCGTGGTGGACAAACCTTGATGGCCTCCAATCGTATGCCGCAGAGCTTTGGCCAGCGCGGCTTCAACAACGGTGGCTTCCGCGGCGGCAACTTTGCTCAGCATAGCTTCGCGCAGCAACGCGGCTTCGGCGGCGGCGGGTTCAATCGGGGCGGTGGAGGCTTCAGCCGCGGTGGTGGATTTAGCGGTGGAGGATTCCACGGCGGCGGCGGTGGCAGCTTCGGCCACGGCGGTGGTTTCGGTGGTGGACGCCGCTAAGCGCCATCCCGGCGAAGACAACCTATCCAACGGTCGCGAGGGCGGGATGCCGACAGGATGTGAACTCGGCACACCGTCCCTCAGGGAATGGCAGGCGGGTACAGACGGTTGGATGCATGCCTGCTAGCCTCGCTTCAAAATTCAAAAATTCTGTAGTGAACTTGTGCATGGTAGTGATAAGTAGTGATAACATGTACACCATAAAGCCCCGGCAGTACGCTATCCGCACACTATCCAGCGGAGGCCGAACCCGAGGGCTTTTTTCTTGGAGGTTCCTTTTATGCCCACTGCTGTGCTAATCGACGGAGGATTTTTTATCAAAAGATTTCCCCGCTGTTATCCAAAAGAAAATAGCAACGATCCGAAGAGGACTGCCCAGTTAATCTTCGAGACAGCACTCCACCACTTGAATGATAAAGATTACCCAGGTGGCAGGCGTCAGCTTTATCGCATCTTCTTTTATGATTGTCCGTCCTTGGAAAAGAAGGTACACTGGCCAATTTCCAGGCAGAGTCACGACTATTCCAGATCAAACACTGCGGAATTTCGCCGTAAGCTGCATGATGAGTTGCGCAGCATGCGCAAAGTTGCTTTACGGCTTGGACATTTGTCTGACTATGGTGAATGGCGGCTGAAAAAGGAAAAGCTCAAGGAACTCCTGCATGGGAGTGTGCAAGTGAGCGGTCTCACCGATCAGGACTTTGACTACAGCTTTAGACAAAAGGGTGTGGACATGAAGATCGGTTTGGATATTGCATCGTTATCGTACAAAAAACTCGTGGATCAGATCATTCTTGTATCCGGCGATGCAGATTTTGTACCGGCTGCCAAACTGGCACGCCGTGAGGGCATGGACTTCATCTTGGATCCGATGTGGAATCCCATCCCGGAAAATTTGAACGAACACGTGGATGCGGTCAAATCAGTGTGTCCCAATCCATCATATCGCTAATGCGCGAAACCCAAGATCGAAAGTCCAAGTAAAATGATGATGGGTGCGCTGAATCGCCAGCCAGAATTACTTGCTGGCTGAACGGCACACGTTCCATGCCGCGCAAAGGAAACTTCCAGCTTGATTAACGCCATTCTCGCCAAAATTTTTGGTACCAGCAACGAACGAGCCGTCAAACGCATGCTGCCCATGGTGGCCGCCATCAATGCGCTGGAGCCGCAGATGCAGCAGCTCAGTGACGCGCAGCTCACTGCAAAAACGGAGGAGTTTCGCGCACGCATCCGCGAGCGGATCGCAGGCATTGAGGATGTAGAAGAGCGCACGCGAGTTGAAAACGAAGCGCTCCAGGATCTGTTGCCAGAGGCCTTCGCCGTGGTGCGTGAGGCGGGACGGCGCGTGCTGCAAATGCGCCACTTCGACGTGCAACTGATCGGCGGCATGGTGCTGCACCAGGGCAAGATCGCCGAAATGAAGACGGGCGAAGGCAAAACGCTGGTGGCCACGCTGCCGTGTTATTTGAATGCGCTGGCTGGCCACGGCGTGCATGTGGTCACGGTGAATGACTACCTGGCCAAGCGCGACGCGGAGTGGATGGGCAAACTGCACAC
>JAJZCX010000024.1 GCA_021851625.1 Acidobacteriota bacterium
TGAGCGCGCTATGTGCAACAGCGGTGTTTCTGCTGGTCTTTTTATTGTTTCGCTATGTATCGCTGGCCTCGATTGCCAGTGCGGTCTCGTTTCCACTATTCGTTTGGCTGTGGGGCGGGCTGCTGCACCGCGCCGATTGGAACCTGGCTCTGCTGGCCAGTGCGCTGGTGGTTCCGGCGATCATTCTGGGCAAGCACGCGGCCAATATCGATCGATTACTGAAGGGCACTGAATATCGCTTTGGCAGTAAGGGGAAATCTGCTGCATGAGCCGCATTGCCGTCGTCGGTGCCGGAGCCTGGGGCACGGCCATTGCCATCACGCTGGGGCGGCGCGGCGGCCACACGGTCTCGCTGTGGTCGCACACCAAGGGACTGGCCGACATCATCACACGCACGCGCGAGAATGCGCGCTATCTTCCGGGAATTCCCGTGCCGCAGAGCGTGCAAACCACCAGTGACATGCAAGCTGCACTGCATCGCGCGGAGATCGTGGTCACCGTGGTGCCGTCGGAACATTTGCGCGCGACGCTGCACCTGATGGCTCCGCACCTGACGCAGCGCCAGGTAATCGTGAACGCAACCAAGGGGCTGGAAGATGGAACGTATCTGCGCATGACGCAGGTGATCGGCGCGGTGTTGGCCGAGCACGCGTTGCCGCTTCCCTGCTGTGTGCTGAGCGGGCCATCGTTTGCGCAGGAAGTGGCTGCTGGCAGCCCAACGGCGATGACGCTGGCCTCGAGCACCCCGGATTTGGCCGCGTATATTCGCAAGGAATTTGTGGGGCCAAGTTTGCGCGTGTACACCAACGACGATGTGGTGGGCGTGGAGATGGGCGGCGCGTTGAAGAATGTGATCGCGCTGGCCTCTGGCGTGGTGACGGGACTGGGCCTGGGCCACAACAGCATCGCGGCGCTGGTGACACGCGGCAATGCGGAGATCACGCGGCTAGCCATTGCCAATGGCGGCAGACGCGAGACGCTGGCCGGGTTGGCCGGCTTGGGCGATCTGGTGTTGACCTGCACCGGAGCGCTCTCGCGCAATCGCCACGTGGGCATTGAGCTAGGACGCGGGCGCAAGCTGCAAGAGATTCTGGCAGCCATGCGCGGCAAGGTGGCAGAAGGCGTGCGCACCACCACCGCAGCGCTGGGGCTGGCGAATCTGTGCGGCGTGGAGATGCCCATCACGGAACAGGTGGCAGCGGTATTGGCCGAACGCTTGACGCCACTCGATGCCATGCGCGAACTGATGGCACGCCCCGGACGCGATGAGTGATGGAATACACATAGTAACCACACTGCACATTCCCAAAGATACAAATCATGCTACTTTCGTAATCACCTCCCCCTGCGCGAACTCTTCCGCTGTCACCGGGGGCCGGGTACACTTTTGCTTCGGCCATGGAAATCCGCAAAAATCCGAAGCTCAACGTGCTCTATGGAATGATGGGGCTTCCCCTGCTGTGCATTGCCGGTAGCGTGGAGGTGTTTTGGCGACTCTTTCAGCCGAGCTACCGCGATACGCGCACGGAAAATCTGATCGTATCCATCCTCGCGCTCATTCTGGGGGTGGCGTGTTGGAACCCCACTCTGCGCTACATTCTGTACTGGAAAAAATTTCTGGAGACCTGTGCCGCCGTAAAGCGTGGCGAGATCGTTTTGGTTCTGGAAACAGAGGAAATGGCTGAGTTCCGCGAGTTGAGCAAAGCCTACTACGCGGGACAGGAGAGCCTGGACACGGGCTTGGCCAACTGGATTTTAGCCGCACGGGAACACCACCGAATTTTCGCCACGCTGGTCAAGATCATTGCAGAGTCGTTGGCCGCACAGGATTTTTACATGCGCGGCCATGCTGGGCGCGTGGCTGTTTATGCAACGCTGATCTGCGAAGAACTGGGCCTGACACCGGAGGAGACGGAGCGGATTCGCTACTCCGCTCTGCTGCATGACATCGGAAAAATCGGCATGGATGAGCGCATTCTGACCAAGCCAGGGGCGCTAACTGTCGATGAGTTTGCCATCATGAAACAGCACACTACGCGCGGCGCAGAGATGCTACGCCCCATGGAGGCGCTCCATGATCTAATCCCCGGCGTGGAGTTGCACCACGAGTCACTCGACGGCAGTGGATATCCGCATGGGCTGTGCGGCAGCCAGATTCCACGCATGGCGCGCGTGATCTCCGTGGCCGACACATTTGATGCGACCACCATGAACCGCGCTTATCAAGAGCCACTGGGGGCCGATTACGCCTTGCGTATCTTGCACCGATTGGCAGGAGATAAATTTGACCCAGAGGCCGTCGCGGCGATACATCGGGCCTATGTTGCGGGAAAGATTCGCCTGCCGGGATCGCAGACTCGCCCAGCGGAAATCTCAACTACTCCCACCTAATTCCCCTTGGCGCGCGCTGGTTCCAGCCAGAATTGCAAGCGCTCCATCCTCGGTTGATACACTGAATACAGAGCGGACACGCTCGCAGACGACCATGCTGGCCACATTTTTTCGCAAATCCGCTGAGGCCGCGCCGGAGCCACAGACCGATGCGCCCGCCAAGGTGAGCCTGTTCGACCGAATGCGGCAGGCAGTGACGCGCACGCGCGAAGGCCTGCACGAGCGCATGGATGGCCTGCTGACGCGCACCCGACCTGTCGATGATTCCACGCTGAACGAATTGCAAGCGCTGCTGATTGCCTCCGATGTGGGCGTGCGCACGGCAACGGAAATTTTGGAGCGACTGCGAACACAGGCTGCAAAAACACAGATCGAAGACGGCGCACAATTACGCGCACTGCTGAAAACAGAACTGCTGCGAATTTTAGAATCGGTGCAGACGCCTGCACCAGTGGTCACCGCGCCCCCAGAGGTTCTCTTCCTCGTCGGCGTCAACGGAACCGGAAAGACAACCACTACGGGCAAGCTGGCCGCGCATCTGCGCGCGCAAGGCAAGAGCGTGCTGCTCTGCGCAGCGGACACCTTCCGTGCAGCGGCTATCGAGCAGCTTGCGGTTTGGAGCGAGCGCGCAGGCGTGGAGATGATTCGCACCAAGACGGGCGGCGATCCTTCGGCTGCCTTGTATGATGCGCTGCAAGCGGCCAAGGCGCGCAGCGTGGATGTGGTGCTGGTGGATACGGCGGGACGACTGCACACGAAAAATAATCTGATGGCGGAGTTGGAAAAGATGCGGCGCACGGCGCAGCGTTTTGCAGCCGAGGCTCCGCACCAGACGCTGTTGGTGATGGATGCCACCACGGGACAAAATGGGTTGCAACAGGCGCGGCAGTTTCAAGCCGCAGCCGCGGTGAACGGCATTGTGCTGACCAAACTGGATGGCACGGCCAAGGGCGGCATCGTGGTGGCCATTGCGCAGGAGATGGGCGTGCCTGTGCGCTATGTGGGCGTGGGAGAAAAGATGGACGATCTGCTCGCCTTTGATGCATCCACCTTTGTGGATTCCCTGCTGGACGGTTAGAGCATTTGGATACGAGTGTTCACGGTGAGAAATGATTTGTGGTGCTGATTTTCCCCCACTCAAGCCAGAAGACGGCTTGAATGAGGCACCCAAAAAATGTGAGCGCTGAACATGAACACACTCGAAGGCGCAACGAAAGCCGCATGACCGGAGAAACAATTTTGGCGACGCAAGCACGCAACGCAATCCTCTCCGATGAAAACTGGATGGAACGCGCGCTCAACCTTGCGCGCAGTTCCGTTGGGCTGGCCTCGCCCAATCCTGTGGTGGGCTGCGTGCTGGTGCGCGACAATGCTGTCATTGGCGAAGGCTTCCACGCCTACGATGAGGTGGAACACGCGGAAGTGGTGGCTCTGAAGCAGGCAGGTAAACAGGCACGCGGAGCGATTGCATACGTAACGCTGGAGCCGTGCAGCCATCACGGCAGAACTGGTCCCTGTGCCGATGCATTGATCGCCGCCGGAGTGCAGCGCGTTGTCGTTGCCGTGCAGGATCCCAATCCGCAAGTCAGTGGCGCGGGGTTGCAGCGATTGCAGCAGGCAGGCATTTCCATCACGCTGGGCGTGCATGAGACCGAAGCCAAATTGCTCAACGCCGCCTTCGCGCGTTTTATTCGCAGCCACAGGCCGTACGTCACGCTCAAGGCGGGACTCACGCTTGATGGACGCATTGGCCCTCCGCCTTCGGCGGCGCATCCCAGCGGATCGGTGCATTGGATTACTAGCGACATTTCCCGCGCGGCGGTGCAGCAGATGCGCCACAACGCTGACGCGGTGATGACCGGCATTGGCACGGTGCTGACGGATGATCCGATGATGACCGACCGCAGTGGACGCGCGCGACGCAGGCCGCTGCTGCGCGTGGTTTTGGATTCGAAATTGCTGTTAAGCACAGAGTCGCAATTGGCGCGTACAGCGGATCGCGATGTTTTGGTCTTCTGCACCAAACCGGCCAGCAGTGAGCGCGTGCGCGCGTTGGAGGCAATGGGCGTGCGCGTGGAAAAAATCGCCGCCGACCCGGTGCGCGGACATCTCTCCATGCAGGCAATGATGCAAAAACTGGCAGAGTTGGACATCATCCATGTTCTGCTGGAAGCGGGCGCGGAGTTGAATGCAACGGCGCTGAATGCGGGCATTGTGGACAAGCTGTACTTGTTTTATGCGCCCGCGATTTACGGCGATGCGGCCGTGCCCCTAGTGCGCGCGCGCCAACCCGGCGGCTTCCACACGCTGCGACTGGCCAATTATCGTCTGCATCCGATGGGCGAGGACTTTGCCGTCGAGGCCGACTTGCAAAATCCCTGGCAGTAGCCGGTGCGGAGATACCCATGTTTACAGGACTGATTGCCGCGACAGGAAAAATTCTTTCGCTCACGCCCACAGACGGAGCGCACCGGCTGCGCGTGGCCGCGCCCACAGCAATGCTGCGACAGACACGCACCGGTGACAGCATCGCCGTGAATGGCGTCTGCCTGACGGCGCTCGAAATTATCGCAGACGAGGGCATCTTCCACGCCGATCTGGGGGCCGAGACGCTGGCGCGCACATCGCTTGCACAACTCGCTGCGGGAACCCTGGTTAATTTGGAACATCCCACGCCCGCAGGCACGCCCTTGGGCGGACACGTGGTGCAGGGGCATGTGGATGGCGTGGGGCGTTTGCTCAGTCTGGAGCCAGTGACTGCGGGGGCAAATGCCTCCACAGCCGACTGGTGGCTGCGCGTGGTGATTCCCGCGGCCTACGCGCGCTACGCGGCAGAAAAAGGATCGATTGCCATCGATGGCATCAGCCTGACGGTGGCGCGCGTGGAAGCTGTGCAGGAAGATTGCGTGGTAGCGGTCAACATTATTCCGCATACCTACGTGGCGACAAATCTACACACGCTGACTTCGGGCGCGCCGGTAAATATTGAAGTGGATGTACTGGCCAAGTATGCCGAACGGCTGGTGGCAGAGCGCGCTGCACAGTCTCCGCTCACGCTCGCCGCACTCATCGCCAACGGCTACTGAGCAGGAATCTTCTGCGCGTCCAGCCAAGTGTGCAGATGCGTCTGCTGCGCTGCGCGCAACTGCATGCACTCCTCAATGGAGTCATTGGCGATGCGCCGGGCGCGATCTGCCGCCATCACCGGATGCGAGGCAAAGAAACCCTGCACCTCGGTGCGTTTCTGCTCAGTGCAGAAGCTGCCGGTGGCGGTCACCAAGCGCGAACCCATCATCGTGGTCAGCTCGGAGTGCACATTCTCCCAATGATCTTGGATGTACTGCCATGCAACAGGGCGCGTATCCCGATCTTGCAGCGCGATCACAAAAAAGAAGATGGCATCCTGATTGCGCACCTTGCCAGAGGTAGCGTAGTCCAGTGCCCGGCGCAGCAGTGCGGGATTGTGAAAGCGCGCCAGTGAAAACAGAGCCGTCGTCTGTACGTCTGGATTGTCGGAAGTCTGGCTAAGCGCGAGCAGTTGCGCAAAGAGTTGCGCGTCTCCATTGGCCGCAGCCACGGCAATGGCCGGACGCACCATGGATGGATCAATGCTGGCTGGATCGTGAATGTATTGCTCGGCAAGCGTGTGCGCTTGAGCGATGATCTGCGGATCGTGCCCAATGATGCCCAACACGGTGAAGAGGGTTGCGCGCAATTGGCGCTGCTCCTGCGATGCGGCGGACAAGGCTTGCTGCTGCGCGTAGGCCGGGCTGTATTGCGCGCGCACCCACGCGGCCAGCCGCGCGCGATCGGCATCGGACGCAATGCGGTCGCTGACGGTTTGCAGCGCCGAGGCAACATCAATGACAACAGCGGCGTTGCGGTCTGCCTTCAGGCGCGCCGCAAGATTCATATAGTCCGCAATGCTGGAGCGGCCAGAGCGCATGAGTGCCCAGGCATTGCCCGCAAAGCCGATGCGCTCGACCGGCGAGAGTTCCGTTTCAATGTTGTCTGTAATTGCCTGATTGTCCGCAGGAGCGTAGAGCGTTCGGTAGTAGCCTTTGTCGCCCGCGTCAGCAAAAAATAGCGGGGAGGAGGAAATCTTGAGCGTCTGCTGTGCGGAGTCGAGCAATGCACATTTGGGCTTGCCCGTGGATTGGAAGCAGACTGGAATGGTCCAAAGTTTTGATTGCGTGGGCTGCTTGCCATCGGGGCTGAGAAAGAAGCGTTCCTGAGCCACTTCGATCTTGCCGTGTTCTGGCGCAGTGAAGCGTAGCAGCGGCACACCCGGCAGGGCAACGAAGCTCTGCATGATTGTATCGACAGGCTTGTGGCTGACAGCAGTCTGCGCGTTCCAGAAGTCCTCTGCCGTGGCATTGCCATACATGTGCGCCAGCAGATATTTGTGAACACCGCGGCGAAAAGTTTCCTCGCCGAGATAGTTCTCGACCATCGCCAGCACCGCGCCACCTTTTTGATAGGTGATGCCGTCAAACATTTCGTTGATCTGCGCCGGCGTGTCGGCTTGGGCGCGAATGGTGCGTGTGACTCGCCCCGCATCCATATTCAAAACCGCGTCCAGATCCAGCGCGTCATCCTGCGGCTGCTTCCACTCCGGGTGCCAGGCGGCAACGGGCTTGCTCTCCATCCACGTGGCGAAGCCTTCATTCAACCAAAGGTTATCCCACCACTGCATGGTGACCATGTCGCCGAACCACTGATGCGCCATCTCATGCGCAACGACGATGGCCACGCGCTTTTTTGCAGCCAGCGGCGCGGTTTTTTCGTCGATGAGAAAATCCGTTTCGCGATAGGTGATTGCGCCAAAGTTTTCCATCGCGCCGGCCTCAAAGTCGGGGATGGCGATCATGTCCAGCTTGGGCATGGGATATTTGATGCCGAAATAGTGATCGTAATAATGGAGCACAAACTCCGCAGCCTGCACGGCAAAGCGCCCCATCTGCACCTTGTCCGGCGTGGCGCAGGCGCGAATGGGCACACCGTCGCTTTCGCCAGAGACGCATTGAAAATCGCCGACCAAAAAAGCCACCAAATAGGTGGACATTTTGGGTGTGGTGGCAAAAGTAAGGGTGTGTTTTCCCGCGATTGGCCCCGGCGTGTCGCTGACGATGTTGGTGTTGGAGATGGCCGTGTCACCTTTGTCTACGATGAGGCGCGTGGTGTAAGTGGCCTTCAACTCCGGCTCGTCAAAGGATGGGAAGGCGCGCCGCGCATCGGTCGGCTCAAACTGTGTGACGGCGTAATTGCGCCGCGCGGTTTTAGAAAGATAGAAGCCGCGCAGTTCGTTATTCAGAATGCCGGTATAAAGGATGTGAATTGAGGCCGGGCCAGCGGGCAAGGCTTGCGCGACGTGCAAGGTTGCCTGCTCTTTGTCTGCATCGAGTGTGACGGTTGCCGTTTGCGTGCTGCCTTGCGCGGTGATGGTGACCGCGCCAAAGGTGATCTCCGCAGCATTGAGCGTAATGGCGTTCGTGGGCTGCTGAATGGCAACATCAAGCGTCTCATCGCCGGTGAAGGTGGCGGCCTTTAGATCGGGAGCTAGCGTCAAACCATAGTGCACGGGCACAACCCCGGCAGGTAAACGCTGCGCGTGTGCGGCGAATGTGCAGGCGAAGAGTGCGAGCGCGCTGATGCACACTGCGTGAAAGATAGATTGAGAAACTCGACGAAGCATACCGCTCCTTTGCAGGGTTGGGCAATTATTGCACCGAGGCAGCACGAATGCTGCGCCCGGAGATTTCAGCGGCGCGCGCCTCGGCATAGGCAGCAGCGCCCATCAGTGCAGCACGGCTTTCCAAAATGACGCGCACCGGAACACGCTCCAGCACCGCGCTCAGGCGGCCCTTGTCGCAGAAAGCGCGCAGAAAAGTGCCGTCCTTCATTTTCTCAATGAGCTTGGGCGCGACGCCGCCACCAATATACAGACCACCGTAGGCCAACACGAGCAGAGCCAGATTGCCAGCGCCTGCACCATAGGCAGAGGCAAACATGTCGAGCGTGGCAGCGCATAGCTCGCTTTTGCCGTTCATGCCTGCTTCCGCGAGGACAGCATTGGGGTCTTGCTGCGCGCGCTGCTCTTTGAGCCACGCGGGTTCTTCCATCTTTTTCTCATCGCGCAGAAATTCGTAAATGTTTTGCAGGCCCATGCCAGAGGTGACGCGCTCCCAACTGACGCGGCCATGAAATTTCTTTTGCAGGAAGCGGAGCAGATCCACCTCCATCTCTGAGCGTGGAGCAAAATCCACATGGCCGCCTTCCGAGGCGACAGGGATGTGCGTCTTGCCATTCCAGAAGAGCAGCGCCTCACCCAATCCGGTGCCTGCTGACATGAGTCCGCGATTGCCAACGGCATCCTTGTCGCCTTGGTTCAGTTCGCAGATTTGCTCCGGGCGCAGTTCGGCAATGCCATAGGCGTTGGCCTCCAGATCATTCAGCAAAAAAACATGCTCAATGTTCAGGTGGCTGGCAAGCTGACGGCGATCCAGCAGCCACGGCAGGTTGGTCAATTGAATGCGGCCATCGCGCACCGGCCCCGGAGCGCCAAAACAGGCGGCAAAGACCGGAGTACTGTTCGCCCTCGCGCCGGAGCTTAGAAACTCTTTTGCGATCTGTTCCAAACCAGTGTAGTTGCGGGCTGGAAAAACCTGGTCGCGTACATGTTGCAGTTTCCCTTGCAGAAATTGATACAAAGCCAAGTGGACTTTGGTGCCGCCCACATCACCGGCCAAAATCATCGTTTCACCTCAAGCATTCCGATCCCATTTTTGTCGGGAGCGGGTAACTGCGCCGCTGCATCCTTGTCCAGCAGAAACAAAAGACTACCAGCATCGGGGCAGATGAGCTGCGACGGTGTTCCTTCTGGATCATACGGCCCCAGCAGCACATTGCGCAGCACCGACGCTTTGTTTTTTCCGGCGATCTGGAAGACAACATTGCGGGCATGGTTCAGCACAGGCGCAGTCAGCGTGATGCGCCAAGTATCTTTTTGCGGAACAAAGTTGGCCGTGACCAGACGCATCCACTCCTGCAACGCTTCGGTTCCAGGGAAGAGCGAGGCAGTGTGGCCGTCGTCTCCCATGCCGAGCGCAATCAGATCAAAGCAGGGCACCTCAGCACCCTCCAGCCGAAACTGATTGCGCAGCGTGGACTCGTAACGCGCCGCAGCCTGTTGCGGATCGAGTTCGCCCTCCATGCGCAAAATCTGCGCTTCGGGCAAGGGCACTTTGGCAAGCAGCGCTTCGCGCGTCATGTGGTAATTGGAGTCGGCGTGATCGGGGGGAACGCAGCGTTCATCCACCCAAAAAAGAAATAAGCGGCTCCAATCGACACGCGCACGCAGAGGCAGGCTGGGATCGGCCAGCATCTCAAAGGTGCGGCGCGGCGTGTTGCCTCCAGAGACAGCAATGCGCGCCAGACCGCGAGCGGCGATGGATTGGGCGATGCAGTCGGCGAATAGCTCGGCTGTGCGCAGGCTTAAAGCCTCCGCGTCGGCTGCGACTTGATAGACGATTTTTTTTGACTTGGGCATGGTCTTGGTCATGGCCTGCGCCGCATCCACAAAACACGCGGCGGCGGCGCAGGCGATCAGGAATTGCGCCAGAAGCGGCCATCGCGGGCCAGAAACACATCCGAAGACGCAGGCCCCCAGCTTCCAGCAGCGTAGTTGGGAAAGTCGCGCGCAGGATGCGTAGCCCAAGATTGCAAAATGGGCGTCATCAGCGACCAAGTCGCCTCCACGCCGTCGCGGTGCGCAAAGAGTGTGGCATCGCCCAACATCGCGTCCAGCAGCAAGCGCTCATATCCATTGGCCGAGGAGACGCCGAAGGCATCCTTGTAATTGAAGTTCATGTTCACCGGGCAACTGGACATGCTGGGGCCGGGCACCTTGGCGGCAAAACGCAGTGCGATGCCCTCATCCGGCTGGATGCGCATGGAGATGATGTTTGGCCCGATGACGC
>JAJZCX010000025.1 GCA_021851625.1 Acidobacteriota bacterium
CGCGTCTGCGCAACCACCAACCTTTGCAGCATCCGTGCTGCCGCAAATACAAGCCGCGCAGAAGACACCTGCACGAAAAAAATCCTCGGCTCGCAAAAAGCAAACCAATCTGCCTCCCAAGACTTTGGGAACGGAAATTCCACCGGGAACAACGATTCAATAATTGTCCGAGCGCCTGTTCGGCGTGGCTGGAGTTGCGGCAAAATCCATCCGGCTGCATCCTTATATATAGGAAGCGTCCCGTTGCGCTTAGGCGCAGTGTGGTTTTTCTTCGCAGTCAAGAATTTTTGTGCCCGCAGTACTCACCCAGCCCGCACCCGCTCCATCGCTCACCTTGCCGCGTGACTCCCCGCTGTATTGGTGGCATTTGCTGAGCCTGGATGCGCCCACCGTAGCTGTTGCGTGGGGTTGGCTGTTCGCACGCGCATTTTCCGTTCATCTTCCAAAATTCTCTCTCTTAACTTTGGCGCTGGGCACTTGGTGCGTCTACGTAGCCGATCGCTTGTTGGACGGATGGTTGCTTAGACCCGATGCAACACTGCGTGAGCGGCATCATTTTTACGCGCGCCATCGGAGAGTTTTTCTCTTTGCGCTGTTGGCTGCATGGCTGCCGCTGGCCTATTGTTTGGGTGAGCGCGTGGCTGCCCGTGTGCGCTGGGACGATCTCCTTCTCACCGCGATTGGCCTGCTCTACTTTGCATTGGTACATGGCGGAGCGTTCCTGCGCTTCGGCAACCGTCGAGCACTGCTTCCGAAGGAACTGGCCGTCGGCATTCTCTTTGCTGTTGCGGTTGCAGTTCCAGCCTGGGCGTATTTGCATGGCAGGCATTTCGCGCTACTGCTGGCCGTTGCGAGCTTCGCAATGCTCTGCTGTTGGAATTGCATCGCCATTCAAACGTGGGAGGATGCAGACGCCGGAATTTCTACACAACGCGAATGCGTGCATCACGCCACTGCTTGGCTGGGAAGGCACTTGCTTTCGTCTTCGCTAGCCTTGGCCGTACTCCTAGCGATTGCAAGTGTGGCGATGCCCGTAACGTCCACGCGCTGGATATTTTTTTGCTGCCTGCTGAGCGCACTGCTCTTTTCGCTTTTGCAGCGCATCCATACATCGCTGCATCCGCGTACACTGCGCGTCGCCGTTGATCTGGCGCTGCTGACGCCGCTGCTGGCCATGGTGCTGGCGCGATGAACATGCGTGCGCCGAACTTTGACCGACTCACGAAAATTTATCGTTGGATGGAGTACTTCTCCTTTGGCTGCGCATTGGAGCGCTGTCGCTTTTTCTTTTTGGATCGCTGCGCAGAGGCACGCCATGCACTTGTGCTCGGCGACGGCGATGGCCGCTATACGCAGCAACTTGCGCAGCGCAATGCAGGGGTGCAAATCGATGCAATGGATGCCAGCCCGCGCATGTTGCAAGCACTGCGTGAGCGCGTAGCCTTGCTGGGGCCGCAGGCTACCGAACGCCTGCACACAACCGTTTGCGACCTGCGCACCTACGATCCGCAGCCGCTCGGCTATGACTTGGTTGCGTCGCATTTTTTTCTGGACTGTCTGACGGAAGTCGAAATTGAAGCGTTGGCCAACCGGCTGCGCGCGGCACTTGCGCCGAGAGCACTTTGGATTGTTTCGGAATTTTCTATTCCGCAACGCGGATGGATGCGCCAACCCGCACGCGCGATCATCGCGGCTCTCTATTTCGCTTTCCACTGGATGACGCGACTGCCCGTACATCGCCTGCCGAACTACGTGCCGATTTTGCAGCGCGCTGACTTTACACTTGTCGAGAAAAAATCATTTTTATCCGGGCTGATTACGGCGGAAGTCTGGCGGTATGCGAATCGCTAACCGTACAATGGATTCACACTATTTATGAATTTGTATTTGTTGCGCCACGCCAGCGCTGGCAAACGTCTGCTGAACTCCCAACTCGACTTGAAGCGCCCACTCGACAAAGAGGGTAAGGCGCACTGCCTGCTGCTGGGTGGAGTGCTGAACACGCTAAAAGTGCAGGTGGACTGTGTGGTCTCTAGCCCGCTGAAACGTGCGCTGCAAACTGCATCGCTGGTGGGAACAGAGATTGGCTATGAACAGCAGATCTTAATCCGGCCTGCGCTATTGCCCGCTGGCAGCGTAAAGGAATTTCTTGCGCTGGTGGAAGAATTTTCTTCACTGGAAAATGTTTTGTTTGTCGGCCACAATCCCAGTCTGACGCAAAACTTACGCGCATTGCTTTGCTCTTCCGCACAGATCGATCCAATTCGTCTGCGCAAGGGGGCCATCGCCAAGCTGGATATGAGCCGCCGCTCTGGTCGTCTGCAATGGTTGTTTGATCCGAAGCTGGTGCGTTCGATTCAGTCGAGTGTAACGGTCAGTTCGCGCCCAAAGACCTCACGGAAGTAAGCCGTTTCTTTACGCACAGACCAGAACTCCAACTCCGCACCCGTGCGTCCGGGCGTAATGCGCAGGCGTACTTGCTTGGGTTGCACGTTCACGCGAATGCGTTGCACATCGCTGGCGCGATCCTGATGCAAGGCCACCGCCAGCCGCAGCAGAACCACGGCACGCTGCACATTTCGCTGCTCTTGCATGGGGACACCACGCAGCGCGCGATCGTTCGCGCTGGGGCGCGACTTGCCCAGATAACGCGCAATCGCAGCGGTGATGGCTCGCTGCTCTGGAGTGAAGCCATAGAGTTCTGAGTTGGCGATAATGTACTGCGTGTGCCGATGATGCCCTTGATAGTTCATAAACTTTCCCGTTTCGTGCATCATCGCCGCTGCCTCTAACCACACGCGATAGTCGCGCGGCATTTCATGCACGCGCTGCAAAGCGGTGAAGAGTTGCGAAGCTGTCGCGCGCACCGGCTCTGCGCGTTTCGCATCGACGCCATAGTGTTTGCAAAGTTCGAGTACGCTCGACCAACGCTCCTCTTCAAAACGATGATGCGCAGTGGTGTGCTGCTCACTTTCTGCCAGCATCAACGCAAGCATACCGTCGCGCAGGCCCATCGGCGAGTAGCGAAATCCCGGCAGATGCAGACGATCCAGCAGCGCCGTGTACACATGCGCTCCAGCGATGATGATCTCGGAGCGGCGCGGGCCGATGCCCGGTACGCCAGCGCGTTGCAGGTCGGCCATGCGCGTCAATTTCTCTGTGAGGGCGTACACGCTGGCTGTTTTGGCCATGGCCGTATTGAGAGTCTTCTTCTTTGCATCCGAGGCCGCAGCCAGAGCCGCAGCCGTTCCAGAAGTGGCGTAGACCGTGCGCACGCCGAGATCTCCCAGCTTGCGTTCGGCGCGGCGGAGTTCGCGCTGAATGAAGCGCTGCATGCGCGCGATTTCTTCTGGCTGCGGAGGATCGTGGCGCAAAAATTCTCGCGTCAGACGCACAGCACCGAGCGGCAGACTGACCATCTCGCGGATGCGTCCCTGCTCCGAGTGCGTGATTTCGCAGCTTCCACCACCCAAATCCACCAGCAGACATTTGCCGCGCGCGCCCGGTTCATTCGCAGTCACGCCCATCTGAATCAGTCGGCCTTCTTCTAAGCCAGAGATGATTTCAACCTTCCAGCCTGTGGCCGAGTGCACCCAAGTGACAAAAGCGCTTTGATTGCGCGCGTCGCGCATGGCGCTGGTAGCCACCACGCGAATGCGATCGACGGCGTGAGCCTGCACGGCCTTGTGAAATCGGCGCAGCGCACGAATGGTGTTGGCCATCGCCTCTGGCGAGACCACGCCTCCGTCGAAGACGCTCTCGCCCAGCCGCGTCACCTCACGGTCTTCATGCAGCGTGCGCAGCCGATGCTTGTGCACTCCGGCAATCTTCAATCGGCAGGAGTTGGAACCAATATCAATTGCAGCGTAGGTGGTCATCGTTTGCCCGATACCATCCTACCCCGTGTGCGGCGCACATCGCACCCTTCGTTTGCACAGTGGCTGCTATTCTTGAAGTACTTTGAATCGATTTATGCCGCAGACACCTGACGTATCGCATCGCAAAACATTTCCGCTCACACGCACAACGGAGTGGACGATCCTCGGCCTGATCTTTTTTGCAGTTTATTTTGCCGCGCTGTTTTCTCCACCGCTGCTCGATGACGCCGACGCCACACACGCGCAGGCCGCGCAGCACATGGCGCTCACCGGGGATTTGGTCACGCTGAAGGTGGATGGCATCCGCTATCTGGAAAAGCCGCCGCTACCCTACTGGCTGGCTGCGGCGGATTACCGCATCTTCGGTTTCAATACATTTGCCACGCATCTGCCACAGACGCTGGCCGTGCTAGGTTGCGCGATGCTCGCATGGTTTTGGATGCGCAGAGCCAGCGGCGAGCGCGCAGCTTTTTATGCAGCGTTGGCGTTTTTAACTTCGATTGGCGCATTTTTATTTACGCGCTGGTTTATTCCAGAGTCGATACTGACGCTGCTCATTGCACTGGCGCTGTATCTATTTTTGACGGGACTCGAAGACCGTAAGCCGACAAATTTCTACATGGCTGCGGCCATGCTGGCGCTGGCCATGCTGGCCAAGGGATTGATTGCGCCTGTATTTTTTCTGGGCGCTGCGGTTCCCTATCTGCTGCTGACTGGGGAGTACCGCCGCTGGCGTGAACTGCATTTGCTGCGCTGCACGCTACTCTTTTTGCTGATCGCCGCACCGTGGCATATTCTGGCCGGCCTGCAAAATCCCGACCAAGGGCACCCCATTGGCAACATTCCCACGCCGGGCCATGTGCATGGATTTTTTTACTTCTACTTCATCAACGAGCACGTGCTGCGCTTTTTAGGCAAACGCTACCCGCATGATTACAACAAGCAGCCGGGCGCGATCTTTTGGTTCTCGCATCTGATCTGGCTCTTTCCGTGGAGCCTGTACTGGCCCGCAGCCCTGCGCCGTTGGTGGCGCACGCAGCGCGGTGCAGCAGCGCACGCAGAAAAAAAATCTTTGTGGGCATGCTTGGCTCCGCAGAATTTTTCTGGAAAAACCAAACTGCTACTGGCGCTATATGGCGGCTTCATTCTGCTCTTCTTTTCTTTTTCGACGAATCAGGAGTACTACACGTACCCTGCATATTTTCCGCTGCTGACGCTGACGGCCATCGCGCTGGCGGGGATGGAAGAGTCTGACACTGCGCAAGCAAATGCGGAGAGCATCGGCAACCGCCGCTGGATGCTGGGCGCGCATGCACTCTTTGCCGTGGTGGGGACTGCGGCCGCGATCGCGCTGGGCTATGGATTGTGGTCGTCGCGGCATCTGCCCTTTGTGTCAGACATTGGTTCCCTGCTTGCGCATCGGGACGTGGGCGGCTATTCACTGTCAATGTCGCACTTCTTTGATCTGACAGGGCCATCCTTTGCTGCGTTGCGATTGCCGGCTGCGTTGGCTGCGATTGCGCTGCTGCTGGGGCCACTGTTGGCTTGGATGCTGCGCGTGCGGCGCGCACATTTGGGAGCCACGTTGACCACGGCAGCCACGGCGGCAATCTTTTTGGTGGCTGCGCACATCGCCTTTGCCCGCTTTGCTCCGATGATGTCTTCGCGCGCGATGGCCGATACCATCAACCGACTTGCTGGCCCAAACGACGTGCTGCTGCTCTATGGCGACCAATCCTATGGCTCGTCGGTGATCTTTTACACGCAGCGTCCTGCGTATTTGGTGGAAGGCCGCAGCACGTCGATGCTGTGGGGATCGTGCTATCCCGATGCGCCAAAGATTTTCTTGAAGGATGCGCAACTACTGGCAATGTGGGGCACGGGGCCGCGCAAATTTCTCTTTGTGGCTGGAGATGACCGCGAGCATGTGGAAGCACTATTGCGCGGGCGATTCACGCAGTTGCAGGAGTTGTCAGACAAGGTGCTGCTCACCGACCGTCCCTTGACACGGTAGCTGATCAATTTAATCGGCTGAAGAGCGTAGGCTGCGCGTCGAGACTGGCGATCATATCGATCAGCGAAGTATTCTGTGTCTGCGTCTGACTCAGCAGCGTGGCCAATTGGGTTGGGTTGGCCTGAATCACGGCATTTTGAGCGGCTTGCAGTTGCGTGGTCTGGCTCTGCGCATAAGTGCTGCTGGCTTGTAGGCGGTTCAGGCTGTTGTCCAAGATCACGCGCTGCTGCGTCACCGTGCTCATACCCGATGTCAGGCTGGCGATGTCTGTGGTTACAGTTGCCGAGGACGCACCCGTGTTGAAGTCGTTGATCAAATTGTTGAGCGCGGCGATGACGCCCGTGCTGCCGGAACCGAAGAGTGAGCTGCCGGGCAGGTTCATCTGAATCTGCTGGCCGTTGGGCGTCATGGTGTAGGAGAGCGTGGTGTCGCCACTGTAAATAACGGCTGGCGGCGTGCCTGTGCCGAGCGCAAAGGGCTGCGTCTGGGATTTGCTGCCTGCAAATAAATACTGTCCTTGATAGCTGCTGTTGGCCAACGAAACCACTTCATCCCGGATGCCCGATATCTGGTTGGCGATCGATTGGAGATTGGAGGCATTCAGTGTTCCATTGGCTCCCTCCGTGGCCAGCGAGATGGCAGAGGTCACCTGCGTGACCACGCTGCCCAACGCTGTGTCGGCCACCTGCATCTGGCTGGTCAATGTGTTCGCACTTTGTATAAAGCTATCGTTGGCGCTGATCTCCGTGCGCAGCAAAAAGTCTTGGGAAGCGGCGGCGGGATTGTCCGAGAGACTGTTGACGGACACGCCGGTGGAGATTTCGTTTGTGTACTTCTGCTCATTGGCCTGGGTTTGATTGACCGCAGAGACCAAGCCTTGCACGAAGTTGGGATCGATTCGCATGACTGCTTTGCATCCTTTGTCGAAATCTTCGTTCTAGAGATTCATTCCTATCCGACTGGTGTCTGCATGCCAAGATTTAATGCGCTGATGACAACAGTCTGTAAAACACTGTAAAACTGCGCTGCGGACTGATATGCCTGCTCGTAGGTTTGCAGATTCGCCGCTTCTTCATTCAGCGAGACACTGGAGAGCGCGCTCTGCTGGTTCTGCAACTGCGTGAGCGATGCCTGCTGCGCCGTGTTGAGCGTGTTCAGTCCAGAGACCTGACTACCAAGATTCGAAATAAAGGAGGCGTAAAAATCTGTAGGCGTCTGGCCGCCGATGATCGACTGATTGGCAAGGTTTGCCATGGCGACTGCATTGGCGTTGTCGCCCGGCCCGGTCCCTATGGCGGCAGCGGCAATTTGCGCAGGATTGGTAATCGCAACGGAGATGCCCGCGGCGGATCCTGTGACCGTGGCGGGGATGTTGAAGAGCGCCAGGCCAGGATTGCCATTCTGATCGACGCCCGCCATCTGCACCGTGTTCACTTGCGTGGCCAAATTGTAGGCCATCGTGTCGATGGAGTTTTGCACTGCGGGAATGCTTTGATCGCGCGTGGTGAGCAGACCAGCAAGCTGGCCCCCACCGCTGGCTTGCGCAGTGGTGATGTCGCCCGAACTGCCCGATGCAGTGGCGAAGATATGCACGTTGCCACTCACATTGCCGGTGGTTAAGTCGAAGGATTTGCCCTCAGAGACCAACAGTGCGCCGCTAGTGGTGGTCACGGTGAGGCCGTTGTTTTCCGTCTTGATTGTGTTGATGCCGATGTACTGTGAAAGCTGTTGCAGATCGTATTGGCGCTGATTTTCGAGCAGTCCGGCATCGGCGGTGGGGCTGGCCGAGCTGATCTGCTGATTCAGTTGCGCGATGGAGTTCAACAGCGGATTGATCTGGTTGACTGTGCCAATTACCTGCTGGTTCAATCCATTTGTCTGCGCGGTAAGCTGCGCTGCCGAACTATTGAACTGACCGGCCAAGGTGTTGGCCGCACTCAACACACTTTGCCGCAGTGCGGTGTTGGTGGGGCTGGTCTCCAGTTGATTGATGGCATTGAAGAAATTTGTGGTCAGATCGCCCAAGCTGCCCGGCGATGGACCAGAGGTGCTGGTGGTCACCTGGTTGAAGATGTCCTGCACCTGCTGCATGGCAGTATATTGGGCCTGCGTGGCCTGCTGCTGTTGCTGTTGTTGATCGATATTGGCGTTGAGGATGAGATTGCGCTGCGACTGCGCGGCCACCATCTGCACGCCCTGGCCGTAGCTGATGCCATTGATGGTGACGGGATCGTTGGCTTGAAAGACGGCCACCTGCCGCGTATAGCCCGGAGTACTGGCGTTGGCCGTATTGTTGGCGGTAACGTTCAGCGCTGCCTGGTCCGCATTCAGCGCGCCCGCCATGATCTGCAATGCAGAGTTGATCGTGGCCATGCCAGTTGCCCTCGTGGTTCCTGCCGCAAACGAACTTCAGTCGTGCAAAGGTGTTACTGCTTACAAACCAGCGCTCGGCGTGGACCGTGCTGCTGGGTAGATCGAAAACTCTGCCGTGTCACTTGCATCCGCACACAGCGTTGTCCGCCGCATGAGGCGCAGATTGCGCTCCGTCAACTGCAAGAGCAGCGCCAGTTCTGTCTGCGCAGGCTGCACCGCGCGTGCCTGCTGTGGTGTAGGCGGCGTGCGTTGTAACTCGGCCAACTCGCCGCGCAAGTGGTCCAGCCGCTCTGCGTCAAGCTGCGTCAGCGCCAGAATCGCCTCTTCCACCAAATGCTGCATCGCGTGCCTGCCTTCGTTACGAACCGCTAGTTGCCCTGCCCCAGCATGTTCTGGATCAGGCTGCCTGCCACGGCTTCGGCGGGAACGTTGTACGTGCCCGACTGAATGGCCGATTGCACCGCATTCACCAGCCCCATGCGCACATCCGACTGCTGGCCTTGCGCGTTCATCGCCGCAAACAATCCGCCTGCGCTCAGGTCAGCGTGGTCTGTACCCGGCTGCATCGACTGCGATGTCGGAGACGCCGTGCCCGGAGCGCCAGGTTGTACGCCTGACGATTGCCCGGCCTGTCCGGCGGATGCGAGCTGTTGCGCGTTTGGAAAATTGAAGATGCCCGGTAAATTCATGTTGCCTCCTCACCTCATCCATTCCATCGGCGGACAGAATGCAAACTTTAGTACCGGATTGCAAAAAATTCCGCTTGACATAGTTTTTTGTCCCATTATCGGAGCGGGTGAATCGCCAGCCCACGTTGGAGCAAAGGAAATCCGCTGGATGTGCGCTGCAAACCGTGCATTTTCTTGCCCGCGTCGCCATCCTCCGCCTCACCGGCCAAAGCATTGGAAGCATTGGTTCCCGCTTTCGCCGCATCATTCGTAGCCTCCACTGGAGCCAGTTGCTCCAAGATATGTTGCGCGATTCCCAAGCCTCCGGCAGCGGCCAGCGCATCGGCCAATGCCTGCGTGCCCAGGCTATCGACCGTGCCCAGACTGCCGCTCATCATGCCATCGGCACCCTCGCTGCCACCCAGCCCATCACTGCCTGCAAAGAGTGGATCCTCTTTCAGCGGCTTGAGCAGCTCCTGCAAAAAGTTGGCTTCAAACTCCTGCGCCGCTTTGCGCAGTCGCGGACTGGCCGTTGCCGCAGCGTTTGCGCCGCGTATTTGCACGCCGCTGGGGGGAAGCGAATGTAAATTCGCCAAGTGCGCTCCGTGTGTCATGTCTGCCTCCGTTGCTTCCATCGTTGTTCGTGTTGCGCTGCCGCCGCGTTGCCAATACAGATTGGCTGCTTAAATCACCACCAACTCCGCTTCGAGTGCGCCCGCCTGCTTCATCGCCTGCAAGATCGAGATCACATCGGTTGCCGTTGCGCCAATCGCTTGCAAGTTGCGCACCAAGTCGTCCACGGTTGCGCCCTGCTTGAGTTGAATGCGATTGACCGGCTGATTGTTCACCTGCACCTGCGTCTGCGGAACCACTTCCGTGCTGCCGCCGCCAAAGGCATTCGGCTGCGAGACCTGGAACTGCGTGACAACATCAATGGCCAGACCGCCATGCAGAATCGAAACCGGCAGCAAGCGCACATTGCCGCCGATGACCACCGTGCCTGTGCGTTCGTTGACCACCACGCGCGCCTTGGGATAGACATGCACGGGCAGCGCTTGCACACGCGCCAACAGCAGGGGAATGTCCTCGCCCGCAGGCACATCCAAATGAATCTGGCGACTGTCGAGCGCGCGTGCAGAAGCGCCGCCCAACGCGCGGTTGATGTCGTCGGCCACTCCGGTGGTGGTTTCAAAGTCGGACTCATGCATCTCGATGGTCAGGGCGCGCATTCCCGCCAGTGACATGGGCACGGCGCGCTCGACCAGCCCGCCTTCAGGAATGCGCGCCGTATCAGGAAAGTTCATC
>JAJZCX010000026.1 GCA_021851625.1 Acidobacteriota bacterium
TGAGGCCATCGGCGCACGCTTCGGCGCGCAGGCCGTGGTTGTCGCCATCGATGCACGACGCGCGCAACCCGGATCGCACGAGCGTATTGCTCCAGCGCAGGCGCAGGTCTACATCAGCGGCGGACGCAAGCCGACGGGAAAATTGGTGCTCGACTGGGCGCGGGAGGCCGAACAACGCGGCGCGGGCGAGATTTTGCTCACGTCCATGGACGCTGACGGAACGCGCACTGGATTCGACTGCGAACTGACGGCTCTGCTTGGTGGCGCGCTGCAGATTCCCGTCATCGCATCGGGCGGTGCGGGTACGCTGGAACATTTCGTGGATGTCTTCACGCATGGACGCGCGGATGCCGCCTTGGCCGCCAGCATCTTTCACTACGGCATGACCGACGCACGCACGCTCAAAGAACAACTTGCCGCGCACGGCCTGCCCATGCGTCTGCCTTGCTAAACATCCGATGTGCATTGATACAACGAGGAAATAAAAATGCTAATCCCTGCCATTGATTTAATGGGCGGAAAAATTGTGCAACTGGTGCAGGGCGAGCGCCTCGCACTGCAATTTGATGACTTTGATTATTGGATCGAGCGCTTCGCGCGCTATCCACTGGTGCAGTTGATTGACCTTGACGCCGCCAAGCGTCAAGGAGACAATCGCGCGTTGATCCAAAAAATTCTTCAGCGCCTGCCCTGTCAAATTGGCGGGGGCGTGCGCACGGCAACCGATGCGCGCGCGCTGCTCGATCTGGGTGCGCGGCGTGTCATCTTTGGCTCCTCGCTTTTTGCCGCTCCGGAAGAATCGAGCGCATCCACCACGCCTCAGGATTGTGTGCGTGTGGAATTCGCGCGCACGCTGGCGGAAGAGATTGGCAACGATCGTCTCGCCTTCAGCGTGGACACCAAGGGTGGCTTGGTCGCCGTGCGCGGCTGGCAGCAGAACATCGCTCTGCGTCCCGAACAAGCCATGCAGTTGCTGGAGCCATTCTGCTCCGCGTTTCTCTACACACACGTGGACACCGAAGGTTTGATGCAGGGCTTTCCCTTCGCTGTGGCGGAAAAATTGCGCGCAGGAACGCAGCGACAGTTGATTGTCGCCGGAGGAATCCGCGCGCAGGAAGAAATCGACGCGCTGGACAGAATCAACGTGGACGCAGTGGCCGGCATGGCTGTCTATAGCGGACTGCTGGCCACATAGATCAAATGTCGCAGGAAGGATCCGCCGCGGGCGCATTGCCCGGCGGCACAATTACTGTAGCTAATGCTTGTGCGTTCTGCGGCACGCCGAATCCTTCTTTGCGCACACGTAGATCGTAGTAGCAAAGTGTGATGGCAATGCCTGCCAGAGAAATCACCCACGCACCGAAAAAGAGATTGGCAGCGCTGGCCACTGCGCCCAGCAACGATGCCATGGGCGAGTACGCTCCGCGACTAATGGCTAGCAAACGCAGTGGTGCCGCGATGAGCACGTTCAAAATGGAGATGGCGATGAGCACTGCATACATTGCATAAATTCGGCTCTTGCTCTTCGCAGACAATAAAATCGATCGGCGAATAGCGGCAGAACCCGACAGGCCCTCCGCAAGACACGCTGGAATGGAAATCGCGTAGCGCCCCACCAGCCAGAATAAAAATGCGAAGAAAGCCACGCCTCCCATGAGAACAAAGGGAATCAATCGCAGCGCAATCATGAATGGCGGTAGGGAGTGGGATGCGCCACCGAAGAGACCGGGGATCAACGCGATGGATATGCCCACAAGCAATGCAACGCCAATCCCTGCCAATATTATGTATCCAAACACACGCAGTGCTACCTGCAGTGCAACGCTGATGAGGCTGTCGATGCGCACCAGTGCTGAACTACACGCATCGCCGATGGATATCTCCCGCTGCTCCAGCCACGCTGTGACCGCATAAAAATATGCCCCTTGAATCACCTGCGAAACAAGGAAGATCAGTAACGCTGCCACCAGCGCCGTTCCCATGACCGGCAAGATGAATTGCATGGGATTGGCCCCGCCCGTAACGTGGCGTGCGGCTGCCAATGGAGCCGCCATCATGCCAATGGCAATCACCTGCACCGCAGCTACAATCCCAACCAATCCAAAAACAACACGTGGTCGCTCGCGGTACATGGCAAAGGACCGCGTTAAAAGCTGCGCGGGCGTCATCGGTCCGTAAACAGGCTCGTGTGTGGATGTCGATGGATTTTCGGTCTCGTGCATGGGCGTCTTCTTCCTAAAGAAATCTGCGCGCAGAATAGCACGCTGTCGGGAACATTGAGTGAAAAATTATTTGAGAATCATCTTTGTATCGGATAAATCTCAATCGCGTCATTCTGCAATACTGCCAGGTGGTCTCCCTTCGGAGAGAGCGCAAAGTTGCCACCAGCGGCGTAGATGGGCGTCGTCGTCACGCTTAAAAGCTTCTTCCCCGTTTGCGCGGAATATACGTCGATACTCTGCCCTGCCTCAACATCCATATTGTTCGACATTGAAGGTGCACCTAAATAATTCTTCCGCATGGTGGCGATGGCAAAAACTGATTCATCCTGCGCAATGGCCATCTGTGGACGTATAGAATTCGTGTTGATCATATCCCGCCAAAGCAGATGCCCGTTCAGATCGTACGCCTGCATGGATTCATCTGAGAAATATTCATTGCACGTATCGGCAATAAACGCCGTATCGGTCAAAGAGTACAACCGGGGTACACAGCCGGATCGAAACGTTGTCACAACCCGTAAATTCCCTTCATAAGGCTGAAAATCGATGCGCCAGTGATCATGGGGCAGACCTTCCATCTCCAAAAATCCATCCCGCAGCACGGGCATATACGCAGGAACATCAAGCCTGGATTTGGCCATGATGGCTAGCGGATCCAGCTTTAAAAAGTCGGCAAAAAATCGACGTGGATCGATGGATGCAGCAGTAGCCTCATTGGTTATCTGTCCCGCCGCAGCCTTGGCCCGCTCTTGTAAATGCAAATCTTCCTTCCACTCCAACAATAGGCGCGTTCCGCCCGGAGACATTTCCATCAAAATTGGCGCTCCATGCGCACCAGTAATCGGCTCTTCCTCGAAATTCGCGTCTACTTTACTTAAGTTCGCACAGCGCCGCAGTAAAAATTTTCCGTTTTGCAGCGGCCAAACAAACTGCCCGTAGTCATCCAAACTCCACTCATCCTGGATGGCTTTTGTATTGGATCGCAGATCGAGCACCACCGCGCTCTCCCTGTGCTCCATATTTCCATTTTGCGTGGCACACGTAACATTGTGTTCCATCAATGCTGGAATGTTAAAGCTGAAAAGCAGATGTCGCTCATCCAGATACAGCATCTCCACCAACTGATACCCCTGAAGTGCTGGCAATTTTCCGGGAGGCTTGTATCCATATTGCTGCACTAGGATTTTTTGTACAGGACGAATGAGCTTCATGCCTCGGTGGGCGATGGGAGGAAGTGGCTCCTGGGCATTTACTACCGGAGCGACTGCCGCACACAGGAGAATCAACAACCACGGAATGATTGCTGCGCGTCGCATCAGAACCCCTCACAATTTACACTTGGCATGGCTGCAAATGACTCTGCGTTATTCCATGTCAGTCTACGCCAACCAATACAAGGATGGCCTGAGATACAGTGGAGAGGAAAGGAATTGGTTGCATGGCGCTTCGCGGAAATTTTTGTTTAAGCAAATTTTGTTTGACTCTGCTCGCATCTCTTTGTCTTCCTCCCTCCACACTCGTCGGACAATCCATGAAGAATGCGACTCAACCAGCCTCATCGCATGTTGCCGCCGCGCAGACTTCAAATGCGATCTCCGGCTTTGACGCAAACCTGATGGATACATCCGCCGATCCCTGCGTGAACTTCTATCAGTACGCCTGCGGAAATTTTTCCAAGCTATATCCGATCCCCAACGATCTACCTGTTTACAATCAATTTCAAATTTTACAAGAGCTGACGCGCCAACATCTGCGCGACATTTTGGAGCAGGCCGAGCAGCCACAGCCCAACCGCACGCCAAATGAGCAAAAGATTGGCGACTATTATGCAAGCTGCATGGACACCAGCTCCATCGATGCCGCCGGACTAAAGCCGTTGCAATCGGAGATCGACGCCATTCACGCCCTACGCAATAAAAGCCAGTTGCCCGCATTGTTGGCACACGATCAAGCCCTGGGCGTGAATGCATTCTTCTCTCTTGGCTCGCAGCAGGATTTCCGCGATGCTTCCAAGGAAATTGCGTCTGTGGATCAAGACGGACTCGGCTTGCCGGAAAAAGATTATTACCTGCGCACCGATCCGCAGAGCATAAAAATCCAACAAGAATATGTGCAGCATGTTACGAACATGCTTGTGCTGGCGGGAGAAGCGCAGCCCCAGGCACAAAGCGATGCCAAGGCTGTGATGGCGCTGGAAACCGCGATGGCCAAGGCCAGCATGGGGCAGGTGGAGCGACGCGATCCCACCAAGGTTTACCACATCGAAGCCACCGCACAGTTTGCGCGGAGCGCGCCCGTGCTGCACTGGGAAGCGGTGTTCGCCGACACGCACGCACCCGACTTCCAAACCTTGAACGTGGCTGCGCCGGACTACTTCACTGCACTCAATACCATCGTGCAGCAAACAGATTTGCATACGATACAGCAGTACCTGCTCGTGCATTTGTTGGATTCATTTTCTTCGCGCTTGCCCAAGGCATTTGATGCAGAGTCCTTCGACTTTTACGGACACAAGCTCAGCGGCTCACCCCAACAGATGGCGCGCTGGAAGCGTTGCGTCTCCGCCACCGACGCCGCCATGGGCGAAGCTCTCGGCCAAGCCTACGTGCAGAAATACTTTGCCGGAGACAGCAAGCAGCAAACGCTCAACATGGTGCGCGCCATTGAAACGGCCATGCGCAGCGATCTCCAATCCCTCGACTGGATGAGCGCAGCCACCAAGGCCAAGGCTCAGGACAAGCTCAACCTCATCAGCAACAAGATCGGTTACCCTGATACATGGCGCGACTATTCCAGCCTGAAGATTGTGCGTACAGATGCGCTGGGCAACTCCATGCGCGCACGGCAATTTGAGTTTGCCCGTGAGATGCGCAAGATCGGCAAGCCGGTCGATCGCAAGGAATGGGAGATGACGCCGCCAACCATCAATGCCTACTACGACCCCAGCATGAACAACATCAATTTCCCCGCGGGAATTTTGCAGCCGCCGTTTTATGATCGCTCGCAGCCGCCGCCGGTCAATGATGGCCACATTGGCGCTGTGGTTGGCCACGAGTTGACCCATGGCTTTGATGACCAAGGCAGCCAATTCGACGGCCACGGCAATCTGAAAGATTGGTGGACGCCGCAGGACAAAAAGCAGTTTGCAGAACGCGAGCAGTGCATCATTGATGAATACGATGGCTTCACTGTGGTGGACTCTTTGCACGTTAACGGCAAGTTAACCGTAGGCGAAAACACCGCGGACAATGGTGGTTTGCACTTGGCCTACATGGCCATGGAAGCGTGGGCGGATCAGAACCACATCGATTTGCAGAAGAAGATGGGAGGATTCAGTCCGGCGCAAAAATTCTTCATCAGCTTTGCGCAGAACTGGTGCTACAACGCACGCCCGGAGTATCTGCGGCTGATTACGAATACGAATCCCCACGCTCCAGGGCCGTTTCGCGTGCGCGGCGTGATTGAAAATATGCCGGAATTTTCCACGGCTTTTCAGTGCAAGGTCGGCCAGCCCATGGCTCCCGTGCATCGCTGCCGTGTCTGGTAGATTTGCTGCGATAGGCTGCGCGGGTCAAACTCGCGCAGTCTGCCCCATAGCGCTCAAATCAATAACAAGTTGCTCCAGCACCAGCCGCTTATCCACGGGCGAAGAGCGCAGATCGCGATCGGCATGCGCCACGCGTTCGACACAACGCAGCAGATCGCTCCTGTTTTTGTAACGTCGCGCTTGACGGATTAAATCATCGGCCACAAAGGGAGCCACGCGAAAGCCTGGCCACAGCGCCTGCCAAATCGCGCGCGAGTCGCGGACATTTTTTTCGAGCACCACCAACATCTGGCGAAAGGTGCGCGCCAGCATGTAGAGGTGTCCAATGGCCGCATCTTCGCCGCCATCGCTTGCATTCAGTAAACCGTGCAACAGTGCCAGCGCACGCGCCCTATCATGCGCGGAGATGGCATCCGTCAACTCATACAGCGAGCGTTGCCGCGCCGTGGAAACCATCGCCTCCACATCTTCCAGCGTGATGCGATCTCGCCCGCTCACGTAAAGCAACAACTTTTCCAACTCGCTCGACATGGCCATCAGATCGCCGTGCAACGCATCGGTCAACTCGCGCGCAGCATCGGCCTGGCATTGCACTCCGGCTTGCGCCGCCGTGGCAACCAACCAGCGCATGGCGTCCGCCTCGGCGGCCTCGGCCAACTCCACCAGCCCACACCATGCTCCCAGCGACTCGCGTATTTTCTCATACTGCTCTTTGTCCTGCATCTCCATGCGCCGCGCGTCGGCGGGAATGTGCAGATGATCCGCCACGAAGACCAGCAGCGCCTGTGGATTGGGCGCGCGCAGGTAGGCTTCCATGGCGGCGAATTCCTCTTTCTTCGCGCCGCGTTGGTAGAGCGCGCGCACATTGCGCACAAAGACAAGCTGAAAAGGAGCCATCAGCGACGGCGTGCTGGCTCGATCCAGCGCGTCGAAGACGGTATGCACACCCAAAGTAAATTCTGAGACGCAAAAATCGCGCAGCGCCGGATCCGTCAATGCCTCCAGCAATCCGGTGCGGCACTGCTGTTGGAAGTACGCCGCATCACCCACCAAAATATATCCCGGCTTGCGAGCATCGGTGCGCACTTCAGCCAAAAATCTCCGCACTGCGGCAAAGCCGCCGGAGAGTTGCGTCTGTGCCGAAGCTGCTCCTTGCATCCGCGTCTCCATTAGAAGGAATCCAGAATATCGCTGACCAGCGTCTGCGCAAACTCATTTGCCAGCCGTTGCACTGCGGGCGAATCCTCTTGGATAAAGCTGGTCAGGTCCGCAGTGGATTGGTATTGCTGGCGAAAGATGTAATTGGAATTTTGAAAGAGCACCTTGCCGTCACGATCCACCAGCGTCACACTGGCGGTGATGACGATCAGGTAGCTGGAGGATTGCCCCGTCTGCGGATTGTAGGTCAGCGGCGTATAGACCTCATTGAGCACGGTGCCGCGCAGCGTGGCGTCGGCTGCACCGGGCTTGTCGGTCAGCAAAATTCTGTCGCGCGTGCGATTGGACAACTCACGCACCACGGCCTGCGTCAGTGCAACTTCCGTGTGGTAATTTTCCACTTTGGTTTGAAAGATGGGCACGGCAATCGTCGTCACATCCGGCGGCAGATGCGATGCCGTGCCCGCCGCGTGATAGCCGCAGCCGGTGATGCCGAGCAGAAGCGCGCAGAAGATTCCATAAGCCGTTCGCAGCATGGTTGCAATCCAACTCCATTGTACGGAGTGCGCCCAGTGCGTGCTAAGTATGTGCCCAAGAAAAAAGGCAGCCTGCGCAGGCTGCCTTTTTTCTTATTTCTATAACGAGCTATGCGGTGGAGGGTTGCTCCCCGGCGAAACCGGGAGCGCGACCCGCGTCGGGCTTCAACACCTGCTGCAACTCGCCGCCTGCACCATCGCTAGGCAACTCCAGCGGCGGCAGATCCTTGCCCTCCATCAGCAGGCGAATCTCCGTTGCATCCAGCGTCTCCCGCTCCAGCAGGGCCGCGGCCATGCGGTGCATCACCGGCTGGTTGTTTTCGAGCAGGCTGTGCGCCGACTGGAAGCCATTGTCCACCAGCGTGCGTACTTCGCTATCGATCTGGCGTGCCGTCTCTTCGCTGAAGTCGCGGTGCTGAGAAATTTCCCGACCTAAAAAGATTTGCTCCTCTTTTTTGCCGAAGGTCAGCGGTCCCAGACGGCTCATGCCATACTCGCAGACCATCTTGCGGGCCACTTCCGTGGCGCGCTCAATGTCATTGCCCGCGCCTGTGGTGATGCGCCCCAAAAAGATTTCTTCGGCACAACGTCCGCCCATTAAAATGGCAAGCTGCGTCTCCAGATACTCCTGCGTGACTGTGTGCTTGTCATCCTCTGGCAACTGCATGGTCAAGCCCAGCGCCATGCCGCGCGGAATAATGGTGACCTTGTGCAGTGGATCGGCATCATCGCGCAGCGCGGCCACAACGGTGTGGCCAGCCTCGTGATAAGCCGTCACCTTTTTCTCTTCGTCGGTCAGCAGCATGGACTTGCGCTCCGCGCCCATCAGCACTTTGTCCTTGGCCATTTCAAAGTCGCGCATGATGACCGATTTGCGATTGGCGCGCGCCGCAGCCAGCGCGGCTTCATTCACCATGTTGGCCAAGTCGGCTCCAGCAAAGCCCGGCGTGCCACGCGCCAAAACGCGCAGATCGACATCCTCGGCCAAGGGAACTTTTTTCGCGTGCACGCGCAACACTTCCTCGCGCCCGCGCACATCGGGACGGCCCACCACCACACGACGATCAAAGCGGCCCGGACGCAACAGCGCCGGATCGAGCACGTCGGGGCGATTGGTCGCCGCAACCAAAATCACGCCGTCGTTGGACTCAAACCCGTCCATCTCGACCAGCAATTGATTCAGCGTTTGTTCGCGCTCATCGTGTCCGCCGCCCAAGCCCGCGCCACGATGACGACCTACAGCATCGATTTCGTCAATGAAGATAATGCACGGCGCATTCTTTTTTCCCTGCTCGAACAGGTCGCGCACGCGGCTGGCACCGACGCCGACAAACATCTCCACAAAGTCCGAACCGGAGATGGAGAAGAACGGAACATTTGCTTCACCCGCAACGGCGCGCGCCAGCAGCGTCTTGCCGGTTCCGGGAGGCCCAACCAGCAGAACGCCCTTGGGAATGCGTCCGCCCAGCTTTTGGAACTTCTGCGCCTCGCGTAGGAACTCGATGATCTCCTTGAGTTCTTCCTTGGCCTCTTCGACTCCGGCCACATCCTTGAACGTGATCTTCTTCTGTTGCATGGAGAGCAGGCGTGCGCGGCTCTTGCCAAAGGACATGGCCTTGTTGCCGCCGCTCTGCATCTGGCGCAGCAGAAAATACCACAGCGCGCCCAACAGCAGGAAAGGCAAAATCTGCAGGAAGATGTTGAACCATGTGCTGCCCTGCGTGTCCTTCACCGTCACGCTGACCTGGTGATCTTCCAGCACGCGATACATGTCGGGATAGTTGGCGGGAACCACGGTGTGAAAGCCAGCCTTGTCGGCGCGATAGTGCCCGCGCACCTCGTCATTGATGACGGTGACGTCTGCAATCTGGCCCTGTTGGGCATCATTCATGAACTTGGAGAAGGGGACCTCCTGGTCATGGCCGATGCCAGATCCATGCTGCACCACTTGATACAGCACAATCAGGCAGGTACCGATCAGAACCCAGAACAACGCCTGCTTTACCTTTGAATTCACGCACTCCTCATTTCTTCCGCACCCTGCTCACCCGCTGCGGAACCCGCACTGCGCGCGGCCTTGCTACAACATACAGATGCCGCTCCCCGGTAAAAAGTCGCGTTGGGTGCCAAAAATGTACTCCCCTGCACGCGCCAATTGTCCAGTTCCCAAGTGTTTATGATTCTACTCCCGTTGTTGAAAATACGTGAAAAATTGCAACCGCGACCGTGTCGGCATAGGTTACTTTTGCCCGATTCGTTGGGTTACCTGCGGCACAGTTTCAGAATAGGCGGCCTCAAGCTTTTCCGCTCGGACTTCGATCTGCGCCTGCGGCGATTCCCCAGCATCGACGCGCACGCCGCGCATCCAGACGATTTCCCCCTGCCACTCCACCACAGGCCAGCGCGCGCGTTCCTCGCCATGCACGCCCATTCGCTCCAAAATCTCCTTCACCTTTTTCGGCCCGCGCGTATGCTCCAGCGTCACGCGGTCGCCCGGCCTCCACGCACGCACCATCGCTGCGGGAAGAGCATCCGCACTGCCTCCCGCAACTGTGGCCGTGCAGACCAAGCCAAAGGCCGCAACCTCCACCCGGCCCGGCACTGGCAGCGTGTATGCGAGAACATCCTCTTGGCTGCGATCCTGCGCGGAACCCTGCGCAGCCACGCGCTC
>JAJZCX010000027.1 GCA_021851625.1 Acidobacteriota bacterium
TCGTCCCGGTCACGACCGACGCTACGCCATCAACGCCGACAAGCTGGAGCGCGAGTTGGGCTGGCGCGCGCAAGAGAATTTCGAGAGCGGATTGCGCAAGACGGTGCAGTGGTACTTGGACAATTCACAATGGGTGGACGACGTGACCAGCGGCGCGTATCAAGCGTGGATGCGACAAAATTACCAGATGCGAGGCACGACATGCGAGGCATAATTCTGGCGGGCGGCTCGGGCACGCGGCTCTATCCGGTGACGCACACCGTCTCCAAACAGTTGCTGCCTGTCTACGACAAGCCGATGATCTACTACCCGCTTTCGGCGCTGATGCTGGCTGGCATTCGGGAGGTGCTCATCATCTCCACGCCCGCGGATACGCCGCGCTTTCAAGCATTGCTGGGCACGGGCGAACAGTGGGGGCTGCACTTTGACTACGCCGTGCAGCCGGAACCAAACGGTCTGGCGCAGGCGTTTTTAATTGGAGAAAAATTTATTGGCGATCAACGCACGGCACTCGTATTGGGCGACAACATTTTCTACGGACACGATCTGCCGCACATGTTGCGCAAAGCCGTGACACGTGTGCAGGGGGCCACGGTCTTTGCCTATTCTGTGCACGATCCAGAGCGGTACGGCGTGGTGGAGTTCAACGCGCAAGGGCAGGCAATTTCCATTGAAGAAAAGCCGATTCGACCCAAATCGCACTCTGCGGTGACGGGAATATATTTTTATGACACGCAGGTTGTAGATGTGGCTAAGTCGATGCGGCCCTCGGCGCGCGGCGAGTTGGAGATTACCGACGTGAACCGGTGGTATTTGGAGCGCAACCAACTCTTCGTGGAGCAGATGGGGCGCGGGTTTGCCTGGCTGGACACGGGCACGCATGATTCGTTGGTGGAGGCTTCGGTCTTTATTCAAACGCTGGAAAAACGTCAAGGGTTGAAGGTGGCTTGCCCAGAGGAGATCGCGTATCACTTGGGCTACATTGACGGCGCACAGATGGAGCGGTTGGCCGCAGCGCTGGGCAAGAGCGGCTACGGCGAGTATCTGCTGCGCGTGCTGCGAGGATTGTAGCGATGACCGCATCGTCAGCGCCGCACATTTTGATCCCAGGCTGCAACGGGCAAGTGGGTTGGGAGTTGCAGCGCACGCTGTCACGTTTGGGCGAAGTGACGGCGGTCCAGCGTGAGCAGATGGACTTGGCCTCAGCCGATTCGATCCGCGCCTGCGTTCGTGCTGCGCAGCCAACGTTAATCGTCAACGCTGCTGCGTATACCGCAGTGGACAAAGCCGAAAGTGAACCGGAGTTGGCGCAGGCCATCAATGCCACAGCCGTGGGCGTGTTGGCGGAAGAGGCCAAGCGGCTCGGCGCAGCCATGATTCACTACTCCACGGATTATGTTTTTGATGGCAGCAAGCCGACGCCGTATGTGGAGAGCGACGCAACGAATCCGTTGAGTGTGTACGGCAAAACCAAGCTGGCGGGCGAGCAGGTGCTGGCCAGTGCTGGCATTCCCTATCTCACGCTGCGCACAAGTTGGGTGTATGGAGCGCGCGGCAGAAATTTTCTGCTCACCATTTTGAAGCTGGCGGCGGAGAAACCAGAGCTGCGCATTGTGGCCGATCAGATAGGCGCACCGACGTCTGCGCGAGAGATTGCAATGGCGACTGCGGCTATCGTGCAGCACTGGCTGGCTGGCGATGCGGCGCAACGATCCGGCATCTATCATTTGACCGCCGCAGGCAGCACCACTTGGTATGGGTTCGCCGAGGAGGCGTTGCGGTTGCGCAAAGAATTGCGACCGCGAGAAGCGCAGCAATGGGCCAAGCTCACCGCAATTTCCACCGCAGAGTATCCGACGCCAGCGGCGCGGCCAAAAAATTCACAACTCAATTGCGAAAAATTGGCGCAGGCATTTTCCATTTGCATGCAGGATTGGAAGATCGCCTTGGCAGCCGTGATGCAAGAGAAGGAAGCGAACGCGATGGCTACGCAGAACGCGTCTTGATCTCCTGCACGGTTTGCAGCACGCCCTGTTCTAGTTCAACAAATGGCTCCGTGTATCCAGCTTTGCGCAGGCCGGTGAGATCAGCCTCTGTAAAGTTTTGATATTTTTCCTTGAGTCCCTCTGGGAAGGGAATGTATTCAATCGAGCCTTTGCCAATCGCCGCGATGACCGCACGGCCCACGTCATTAAAGGAGCGGCTTTTTCCTGTGCCTGCGTTGTAGACTCCGCTGGGGGATTTTCCCTGGACAAAGTGCAGGTTGATTTTGACCAGATCAGCGACAGAAACGAAATCGCGGCGCTGCTCCCCGGCAGCGTAGGTGCCGGAGCCTTCAAACATGCGAATGACTCCGGTGCGCTCGCACTGCTGGTGAAACTGATAGATCACCGAGGCCATCTTTCCCTTGAAGCCCTCGCGCGCGCCATAGACGTTGAAGTAGCGCAGTCCGACAACGGGCGCGGTCAATGTTTGCATCCGCGCACGCACATGGCGATCGAACATCAACTTCGACCATCCATATATGTTGAGCGGACGTTCATTCTCTTCGCGTTCGATAAATTGCGTGCTGGCTCCATACGTTGCCGCGGTGGAGGCATAGACCAGCGGCGTACGCATAGACTGCGCGAAGCGCAGCACGTCCTTTGAGTACTCGTAGTTGTTCTCCATCATAAAGACGCCGTCATACTCCATGGTGTCGGAGCAGGCTCCCTGATGCAGAATTGCGTTGATGGCTCCAAAGGAATAACCGGAGTTGATCTTGGCGCGGAAGCTGTCCCTGTCGAGGTAGTCGAGCAGTTTGCAATCGGCAAGGTTCAAAAATTTCTGCCCGCTCTTCAGGTCATCGACGGCAAGAATGTCGGTGATGCCGCGTGCGTTCAACCCCGCGATGATGCTGCTGCCGATAAATCCGCATCCGCCGGTGACAATCCACATAGTCATGCCCTCTATTTTTTCTGCGCCGCTTCTGCATGGCGGATTTTTTTTACGGTGCCGGTGGTGCTGAATCCATCGATGAGTGGAATCAGATGCACACGCCCACCCCAGCTTTTAACGAGGTCTGCGCCAACCACCGTGGCCTCGGTGTAATCCGAACCTTTGACAAGAATCTGCGGGCGCACCACCTGAATTGCATCCAATGGAGTGTCTTCTTCGAAAACCGTGACTGCATCCACGCTGGAAAGGTGCGAAAGAATCTCTGCACGGTCGCGCTCTTTGACGATGGGTCGCTCTGGCCCTTTGAGTCGCTGCACCGACGCATCCGAGTTGATGGCCACGACCAGTTTGGTGCCCAGTGCCTTGGCCTCTTGCAGCAAGCGGATGTGTCCAACATGCAGCAGATCAAAGCAGCCATTAGTAAAGACGACGCGCTCACCCTGCTGTTTCCATTGCAAGACGAGCGACTCCAACTCCACACGTGTGTAGATATGCTGCTGCGTGTGTGCAAGCTTTTCACCGGATGCAATTTCGTCGAGCAACTCCTGTGTGGTAATGGGAACGGTTCCGATCTTGCCAACGACAACACCTGCTGCAATGTTGGCCAGCATCACAGCATCGCGGGGAACCATGCCTGCGGCAATGGCCGCAGTGAGTGTGGCAATCACCGTGTCGCCAGCGCCGGAGACATCGAAGACCTCGCGCGTTTGTGCTGGGAAGACTTCCGTGCCTGCATCCACCAACGCGATGCCCTGCTCGCTCAACGTTGCAACGAGAAATTGCAGATGCAATTTCTCGCGCAAGGCCGCACCCTTGCTGAGGAGCGTATCCAAATCCAACTTGCCGCCACCGACGGCCTGCGTCAGTTCTGAACGGTTGGGGCAAAGGGTGGTTGCGTGGCGATATTTGTTGTAGTCCCAGCCTTTGGGGTCCACCAGAACAGGAATGCCACGCTGCTTGGCTTCGCCGATGAGAAATTGGCAGAATTTTTCTGTGATGACTCCCTTGCCGTAATCGGAGATCAAAATGGCGGTGCAGGCTTGCTCCTGCACCGCGCGCTGCGCTGCTGCGATGAGTGCTGCTTCTTCTGGAATGCTAGCTGCGCAAATTTCTTCGGCGTCAATACGTGCGATGTGCTGGTGTCCACCGACGATTCTGGTTTTGACGGTGGTGCGCCGCGTGCCGCGCACGGCATGGTGCGCGCGGATGCCATACGCCTCAAGCATCGCTGCCAATGTGACTCCATCCGCATCTTGACCGATCAGGCCGACGAGCAGTGGTGTGGCACCGAGCGAGACCAGATTCCACGCCACGTTGGCTGCGCCGCCGGCTGCGACGGTCTCATTTTCCAGGTGCATCACCGGCACAGGAGCCTCCGGCGAGATGCGCTCCACCTTGCCCCACAGATACCGGTCGAGCATCACATCGCCAACGACAAGAATCGTTTGCCGGGGAATGCTCTCAGCGATGCACGCGGCAACAGCAGCGGAGTTCGATAGCATGATGCTCCTTCATCGAAGCGGATAGATGCCGACAGCCAGTGACAATGCGTGGTCAGTATACCGTCCCAGAAGAATGGAGCACCGGACTAAGTGGCGCGAATCTCTTTGTGCGCCAGGCTGGCAAGTTCGGTTTGCGCGCGGTCTAGGTCTTCTGGCACACCGATGTCCAGAAAATATCCATCGGCGCGATCTGCTGCACGTGCGCAGTTAGGAGGTCCGTTTCAAAAGAAAATTTTTCCGCAAGATTTTTCGGCCAAGGGAAATCACGTTGTAGTGCATATACCCCTGCATTGATCCAGCCGGGACCGCTGCGGCCTTTTTCTTCAAATCCAATAACGTGGTTTTCTGCGAGCACCACGCCACCATAGCGGGCGATGTTTTCTTGGCGCGCCACAGCGATCGTCAAGCTGGCGTGCGTTTTCGCATGGGTACGTAGCAACTCTGCGTAAGTGACTTGTAGAAATGTATCGCCATTGAGAACCAGCACGGACTCCTCCGCAGCATGGGACAAAGCAGCGCGTATGGCACCGCCGGTGCCCAGGGGTTCCTGCTCAATCACATATTTCAGTTGCATGCCGTGAAACTCGGAGCCGAAATAGCTTTCGATAACCGAATGCAAATGGCCCACCGAGAGGAGCACGCGGCTGCAGTCAGCCAAGTGCAATTGACCGAGAAGAATTTCTAAAAACGGGCGTCCAGCGATGGGGGCCATGGGTTTGGGAACGCCGTTCAGCCGGCCCGCCAGTCGCGTGCCCAACCCGCCAGCGAGTAGAATCGCTTCCATCGACTAACGGGCCTGTTGTGCCAGCGTGCGCACTTCTTTTGCGCCATCACGCCCGAAGTAAATGCGCTCCACCAACAGACAGAAAATGTGTTCCAACGCGAGATGCGCTTCCTGAATGTGCATGGTGACCGCGCTGGGAATGCGGATGCATAGATCGCAGAGTGACTGCATGCTGCCACCACTCTTCCCCGTGAGTCCAATCGTGCGGATTCCCATGCCGCGTGCCTGCTCCAGCGCTCGTAGGATGTTGGGAGAGTTTCCAGAAGTGGAGATGCCTAAAAAAATATCTCCGCGCTGCCCAAGTGCTTCCAGTTGGCGTGCAAAGACGCGATCGAAGCCGTAGTCGTTGCCAACGGCGGTCAGGATGGAAGAGTCTGTGGTGAGAGCAACCGCGCGCATCGCGGGCCTGTCTTCACAAAGACGGCTCACAAATTCAGCCACCAGATGTTGCGCATCGGCTGCGCTGCCACCATTGCCGGCCACCATCAGCTTGTTCCCAGCCAGCAAGGCTTGCGCTGTATTGCGCGCAGCTTCCACTAGGGATGCGTGGATGGTTGCGTCCTCATGAACTGCACGAAGCACATCGAGCGCCTCATTCAATTGCTCTCGGACTACGTTCTTTAGTGTGTCTTCCAAGCCTGTGCTCCAACGTTCGTAAAGTGGCAGCCGTATACTGTGCCCTCATCCGCAACAGCGCGCAACGCGGAGCATACCTTGTCCTTTTGCATGGGGTCGCACAAAAACATCATGAAGCCTCCGCCACCCGCTCCGGAAATCTTCGCACAGTAGGCTCTCGCATCCAGAGCGCTGGTATAAAGACGCTCAATGCGGTCATTGGTAATTTTACTCGCCATTAGCTTTTTGGACTCCCAACTGGAGCGCAATACCTCATGTAGTTTTTTGAAGTCGCCGCGCAGCAGGCACTCTTTCATGCGGTATGCCTCTTGCTTGATGCGGTGCATGGCTTCCACTGCGGAGCTGTTTTTCTCTTGCACATTACGCGTCTGCTCTTCGATGATCTCTGCAGATGCGCGGGATTTTCCCGTGTAGAAAAGGAGCAGAGATGCTTCGAGTTCGGACACGACCCAGTCTTTGATTCGCAACGGATTGACTAAAACATGCGTCTGATCACCAAATTCCATGAAGTTGAATCCGCCAAAAGACGCAGCATATTGGTCCTGCTGGCCCCCTTGCAGTCCGGCCTCTTCGCGCTCAATGGCGTATGCGGTATGTGCAAGCTCATATTCGCCCAGCGGCAGGTTCAGCCACTCCTTGTACACAGCCAGCATGGCCACGACAAGTGTGGAAGAAGAGCCGAGGCCCGAGCCAGCCGGTACATCGCGCGCGTGCTCATCCGTAAACACAACGGTTTACCATCGTTGAAGTTGCTCACAACGTGGTTGTAGACCACCTTGAACAGGTCCAGCTTGCCATCCAATGTCAGCGATGAGGAGGCTTCATAGAGCGCGTGTTACTGTAAATCAGCCGAGATAAACTCGACAGCGGCATGGTTGAGCGGCTCCAAAGTTGCATAGGCGTAGTAATCAATGGTGGCGTTTAAAATGGCACCACCAAAACGATCGCAGTACGGGGAGACATCCGTGCCTCCACCAGCTAATCCGAGCCGCAACGGTGCGCGCGAGCGTATCAACATAAACCCTCAGGTCTAAATATCGTGAGCGATCTGTCATCGCAGCTACAAGGACTGGTACAACTGCAAAAGTCGATCTACTTCCTTCTCAATTGTAAATTCTGCACGGAATCTCTCGCTGGCCCCCTGCGAAAGCCTATCGCGTAGGGATGAATCCTGCAAAATGGAATTGATCGCCTGCGCCAGTGCAGGTGCATCTCTTGGAGGCACGTTGATGCCGCTTTCTCCATTTTGATTGACCCACGCAACTCCAGAGCCGGGTATGGTGGTGGCAACAACGGGCTTGCCCAGACTCATGGCTTCGACTTGTGCGAGGCCAAAGGCCTCCGATCGTTCGATCGAAGGCATGCAAAATACATCGCACGCCTGAAAATAGCTGCCAAGCTGCTCTTGAGGAATTCTTCCCAGTAACTGCACTTTTCCTTGAAGATTGTTTTGCGAGATAAGAGCTTCAAACTTTTTGCGCAGTGGTCCGTCTCCACCAATTAGTACGATAGTTTTGTTGTCTAAAAAATTTGCCGATTCAATTAAATATTCAAACCCTTTGTAGTAAATAAATCTTCCGAGTGCAAACACAATATTCTTTGAAGGAAAGCGTTCACGGATCGATGCAACAAAATCAGCATTCCATTGCAAGGGGCGTATTCCTAGTGGGATGCTAATCGACTTGTACTGAAACCGCGTTAGATATGCTGAGCCAAGAATATAGGGTGGGGATGTCGCAATAATTGCACTTGCGCGTTTCAGCATCCAATTTTGCAGGGGTGCATATAGTTTCAAGGCGGCCTTCTGTCTGATGATGTCACTATGCCAGTGCAGTACAATTTTTTGATGCTTCTTGGCGGCGCACAGCAGTGCCAGATTGGCCATCGGGTCTGGATGGTGAATGTGCAGGATATCGTATTGATCTGCAATTTCACACAACTTGTAAATCATCTGTGGAGTTAGGGAAACGGAGAATGCCATCCCAAGACTTCTTGTTCGGGTGATTCTATACCCGCAAACAGTATCAGAACTGTATTCATTTTTACTATTTGAGCAAAGCACATCGCATCGGACTTCCCGCCGATTGAGTTCTTCAGTGATGTCAAATAAAGCGCTTTCAATGCCGCCGACATCAGGAGGATAAAATTTGCCAATTTGCAGGATTCTCATTGTGTGCTTTTGGCAATCCGTTCAAACAATTCAATGTGTTGAGCAATGATATCGGATTTATTAAAGTACTTCAATCGATCATGCCCTTTCTGAACAAGAACATTCCTGAACTCGGTATCGCTCGATGTGCGCATCAGGCACGCTGCCAGATCGTCAACCGAATGTGGATCAAAATAGATAGCGGCGTCTGCACAAACTTCCCTGAGTGGAGGGATGTCTGATACGGCTACAGGGCATCCTCTTGCCATTGCCTCTAGAGGCGGCAGCCCAAATCCTTCGTAAAAAGAGGGCAGGATCATTAGTGTCGCGTAGTCAAGGTAATTTATAATTTCGGTATCTGTAGCGTGTGGAAATTGGAAAATGTATTCGCATAAATTCAATTTGCGAATAAGTGCGTCAACATAATCTGTTGAAGCTTCTTTCCCCCCGACAATAACAAGCTTATTATTTGTTAAATCCTTAATAGAATGAAATGAGTGCAGCAATGTTTCAAGATTTTTATGCTTTTTGCGATTTCCTATGTACAAGAAATACTCAAAGGGCAATATGCGCTTCGAAGAAGCAGGAGTATTTTGAAATATCAAGTCTGGAAATTCATGGATAACACTAATTTCATTTATTTTGTAATTTAAGCGCAATAATTGTTCTCGAGTATAAGACGAAACTGCAACAATTGATGAAGTTTGCAATATGGAACGCTTTAGGAAATACTTAAAAGCAGCCTTCGCTAGAAAGCTCCTGTCCCAGTACTGTGTCAATGGGCGGATATCGTGTATGGCAACCACTGACCGTCTTGGAATCCTCCAAGGTAAGTTAATATGCGGAAAAAAAAGTAAATCAACGCTTTTCGCAATTTGATTCAATATCTTTCCATGTTTCATGAATCCAGCAACGGAGAATTTCTCGTAATCAACGAAAATTGGTTCAATATTGGGACAAGACGTGAAATCGTTGCAAAATGCACTTTCCTTGAATCTGGGCACACAGGTGTAAACCTTGATTCCGGAATCAGATATTTCTCGCACTAGGGATTCGTAATATCTTCCGATTCCAGATCCGCCATAAAACAAACCATCAATATATATATTCTTCATTGTGATCTCACTCTGTTAGCACCTCTGTTTTTAGTCGAGAAATTACCGCGTTCGTTGATGGAAAATTTTTTTATAAAAAAAACAGCTTATAGTGTAGGAATATGTGTGTCCCAGTTTCTTCGGATAAATAGTACGCCCCGAGTGTAAACTGAGCAAAATAAACTGCATTTACGGCGCAAGTTGTCAGCCAACGACTAAATTTATTATCGATGCTGCGAATTACGCTTGGCCATATAACAATTTGATAAATTAAAAAATAATAGGCAACCCTGGACAAATCAGACATTGCGCTTAACAGATTCAGTAAAATAACACCATAAATAAATAGATTTATAGGGCGAATAATTTTTGAAAATTCAGCTTCACGATTGTATTTCCAGAGAATAAAAACCATTGCTATGATAAAGTACGCTGCGTCTTTCAATAGTTGTCCTGATTCTGCTAGAGATCCGGTTGTATACATGAACAAATCCACATATGACTGGTACTTTTGTATTAAAAACGGGTATATTGTTTTATAAATTATAGCAATCAGGAATGAAGTAGGAATTGCCATGCTTGCAACAACAGTTATCACATAGGTGATTCTTGCGTGTGCTTTATTGGTAATTTTTCTAGATAATAATAATACAAGCCAGTAAATCAAAGCAGAATAGTGAAATAAAATTGATAATGCTGCGTATATGGTAATGACATATTTTTTGCTTTTGAATCCATGCTTAAAGAGCAAGCTAGTTGCATAAAAAGCGATCGCGACGGATGCGCCCTGCCTGAGTTCAACGAATAAATTTAAAAAAAATCCTGGAATCAGCAAATAAAGTAATATTGGCAGATCTGCCGAATCTGTGAAGTTTATTGCCCCATTGTATAAAAAATAAAATGTGATAGCGGCATATACTGTAAATAAAATGTGGTAGCTTAAATTGAAATAATTTAAAGCCGAAGAAATAATAATAAACGACGGTTCAAAG
>JAJZCX010000028.1 GCA_021851625.1 Acidobacteriota bacterium
GATTCCAGTCTTCATGCGTGTCCTATGCGGGGGAGTGTGCGGTGAGGCTTATCTATTGATGATACGCGATGCGTGCGGCAACCGCAGATTCCTCGACTCCGGCTGCTATGCAGCCTTCGCTCGGAATGACAAAGTGTTTCTCAGGTTCTCTCGTTTGGGGTGACGGCGCGTAGAGGGACGCGGACGGCAGCGGAGAACGGCAGAGGAGCAACGCGGATGCGACCCTGCTTGCGCACCTGCCAAAGATCGTATTGCGCCTGCAAGCCCAGCCACACCTCTGGCGACGAAGTGCCCAAGGCCGCAGCCAAGCGCACGGCCATTTCGGGAGAAACAGCGGCCTTGCCATTCAATACGCGGGAAAGCGTAACGCGACCCACGCCCAAGTGTTGGGCCGCAGCCGCCACGCTCATCTCGCCCAGATACTCGCGGATGACCGCGCCGGGATGCGGAGGATTGTGCATGCGCATAGGGATCTCCCTTCAGTGATAGTCCTGATAGTCCACCAAAACTGCATCTTCGCCTTCAAAGCGAAATGTGAGACGCCAATTGCCACTGACGATCACGGCCCAATGGCCCCTCAACGCACCACGCAGCGGGTGCAGCCGCCAGCCCGGAGCATTCATGTCCTCTGGTTTACGAGCGTTGTCGAGCATTGCCAATTGCAGATGCAGACGACTGGCGTGCCGGGGCTGAATGCCTGCCTTGGATCCCGTGCGAAAGTACCGCTCCACACCCTTGTGAACAAAGCTCAAGATCACTCCAGCAGTGTATCGCATAGCGATACGGAAAGCAATCAGGAAAATTGCGTGTATTCACTGAAAACGCAGAGTATACTTGCGCCGTTGTTCCCATTTTCCCTGAAAGGAACTCTCCTCCATGCAATTCGATCGGATGGATTTCTCCGTCTTGGGCCGGTGGTTACGCCCGGCAATTCTGTGTTCGCCGCTGCTTCTCTGTCTGGCTTGCAGCAGCGCCAGTAGCAGCACCGGATCGAATCCCATTACGAACCCGCCGCCAGTCAATGCGCAAACAACATACTCGAATGCTTCGCTCAGCGGAACCTACTCGATTAGCACAGGGATTCCACCGGGAACTGGAACCGGAAACGGAACCGTACTCATCCCGACTGTCGGGACATTGCAATTGGATGGCAATGGAAATATCACGGGCGGATCGATTCAATATCTCGTTCCAGGATTAGCGCCAAGTCAAACGCGGCAATACAGCATCGCTGGCACATACAGCGTCTCCAGCAGCGCAAGTGGCACGGCAACGTTGACGTTCAAATTCACGGGAGGAAATACCGACCAAAGCTATGTCCCCTTCCTTCCATCCACGCCGCTCACTTTCACGCTGCAAGCAGCCCAACAAGGTGCATCCGTTGTGCTGGCCGAAAATGATGCTGTTGCATCCTTTTCCATCGTTGCGTTGAAGCAGTAGGCGCGCGCGACGAGTCCTTCTGAGCGACCGACGGGAGCGAAGAATCCAGAGAATGAGGGCTGCAACGCCCATGCCCGAACCGTCTGGATTCTTCCCATTCGACTCGCCTGCGGCTCGTATGACAACAACGACCTACCGCAGATTCCTCGACTCCGGCTGCTATGCAGCCTTCGCTCGGAATGACAAAGTATGGATGGTGCCTGCGCGCCTCAAAAGGACTCGGTGTTTGCGTTGCGATGATTTTTGCCACGCGACGAGTCATTCTGAGCGACCGGCGGGAGCGAAGAATCCAGAGAATGCTGGCTGCAACGCCTATGCCCGAACCGTCTGGATTCTTCCCATTCGACTCGCCTGCGGCTCGCTCAGGGCAGGCTCACTCGCTTTGCGCCTCAGAATGACTCGTGTGTTGACTCGTGCTGGTGTATTGATTTGTCATCCCGACCGGAGTTGGCCGCTGGCTCTGGGCGGGACAAGAGCACGAGCAACACCAGGCCGCCGAGCAGCACGCCGCCCTCCAACTGCGTGGAGCGGTGATGGAGTTGATCGAACTCCGCGCGCGCAGGATTCTCCGCGGCGTCGGGGGTGAGTGTGCCCGGAAGCGCATCGATGGCTGCGCTGTTCTGTTGGCGCAGCGTCTCCATGCGCGGCAGAATGGAGAACTGCAACAAGGCCGTGAGCGCCAGCATGGCCGCAAGCACGGCCACAGGCAGCGCGATCGAGCGGCGCGTCCAACGCAGCGCGGCTTCGACGGCGAGCAAGAAGATCATCAAGGCTCCGGCAACCAAGCCGATCCAGTGCAGCGCCAGCAGCGAGGTGCGCACCAGGGTGCCTGCCACGTGAACGCCGAAGGCTGGGTCGGGCAGCATGGGCATCACCGTGCCAAAGGCCACGGGAGCGACCACGGCACCGAAAAAGATCAGGCCGCCCAGCCAGGCCGAGAGCGCCAACCATAGCAGCGCGCGCACCAACGTGCGGGCAGCGATGGAGAGGGAGTGGGGCTGCTCTGCCGCCATGGGTGTCACTCCGCAGCACCGCTGACGGAGGCGCGCCCGATGAGCCGCTCGATGCGCTTGGCCGTGGGTGGGTGCGTGGAGAAGAGGTTGGCGATGCCGCCGCTGCCCAACAGGGGCGCGATGATGAATAGATGCGCGCTGGCTGGAGATGCGGTCATGGGCAGGCGCTTGGAGTAGGTCTCTAGCTTTTCGAGCGCGCTGGCCAGCGCGTAGGGATTGCCGGTGGTGCGTGCGCCGGTGGCGTCGGCCTCATATTCGCGCGAGCGAGAGACGGCAAGCTGGATGAGCATGGCGGCGATGGGCGCAACGATCAGCATGAAAAGGCCGCTCAATCCGCTGTTGCGGTCGCGGCCATTGCGTCCGCCAAAGCCGCCGAAGAGCGCGGCCCAGTAGCCCATGCGCGCGATCATGGTGATGGCTCCGGCCAGTGTGGCCGCAATCGAACTGGTGAGAATGTCGCGGTTCTGCACGTGGCCCAACTCATGCGCGAGCACGCCGGCCAGTTCCTCGTCCGTGAGCAATTGCAGAATGCCCTGGGTGACGGCGACCGATGCATGCTTGGGATTGCGCCCGGTGGCGAAGGCGTTCGGCGAGGGCGAGGGAATCACGTAAATCTTCGGCATGGGCAGGCCGAGGCGCTGCGTCATCTGCTCGACGACCTGATAGACGCGCGGCAATTCCTCGCGCGTGGCCGGTTGTGCGCGGTACATGCGCAGGGCCAGCTTGTCGGAGTAGAAGTAGGTGAAAAAATTCATGGCCACGGCGATGGTGAAGCCGAGAATCAATCCGCCTTCTCCGGCTATGCGTCCGCCCGCGGCGACCAACAACAGCGTGAGCAGCGTTAAGAGCAGTGTGGTTTTGAAGGTGTTGCCCATGTAGTTTCCTCGCGTGCACGCCTGTGCAACAGATCATTCTATGCCCGCGTGGCCCACACCGCTTCCAGACGCGCAGGTTCTGATGGTTATACCCGTGCATCTCCCGTCCAGCTAATTTTCAATTGTCTCGCGTCTGAGACACTCCGTCAGAATTAAGGGCAACGGTGATATTTGCAGGGACAGGATGGCCATCTTCCATAAATGGCATGTATCTCCACTGCATCACCGCACGGCTCCATGCAGCGACGAGTCGCTGATCTCCACTGCCGCTAATGATTTTTTGGACGCTACCATCTGTTCCCACCGTTATTTTCAGGTGGACCTGTCCATACACTCCTGCACACATAGAACCAGCCGGGCAAGAAGGCACAACTATGTGTATGGGATTTCCTGGGGGTGTCTCTTTCGCCGATTTAGGTAGTACTACATTTTTCAAAGAATTTTCATGGATGGAAGTCTGCAATCCGAAAAGATTATAAGAAGGCGGGGCCAAAGTCATCGACAAAAGGATTACAAGCGCATAAGCAACATTTGACTGCATTGCCGCAATGCGAAGCATCCGCCCTCGCAACGCTTCATTGCCGATGATCGCTCTGTTGTGCGCCAAAAGTCGGTAGGCCGCCATACTCCACAGGAGCGGACATGGCAGCAAAATAAACTCTATCCACCATTGTGCCCCGCTGTGATTCCCAAGCATTCTTATGTGCACAAGATGATCAACAAACAAAGCTATGGATATACAAAATGCAACTACGCTACAGCCGAAGATCACTTTGTGTTCCGCAATTTGAGGTATATCGGACGGGTTCGTGATATTTGTCATTCATGTCCCTCAATATATTTTCACGCTTTCATTCTGAAAGCCTAGTAAAAATTGTGGAACCAGAAATTCTCCCACGCCACAATGATGATTGCCAGCAAAATTACAACCCATATCAACCAAGGGCTTGAATCTACACCACTATTTTTAGCTGGATTTTGCGGGTTGTATGAGATTTCAAATTGGCAACCCAAATCATAACCAGTATTCGATCTAAATCTTCCGGTATAGATACGACCATTTACTATATAGGAAAATTTAACTACAAAATTTGGCATTGGAATGCTTGCGCTGGGTATCATTCCCCCATTGAGTAATACACGGTCTTACATGCAGTCACGGTGGCATTTGCTTTTAACCAGTCTTTGGGTATGTCTACTTCGTTGCACTGCTTGGGCCCTAGCGCATTGTTAACCTTCGTGAACACAGTAAAAAGATTCACAATAAAACACTCCTGCTCAAGTAACGTAAAATTTCCTGGCTACCGAAGCAACTCGTCATGCGTGTAGTATTTGCAAGCCACGATGGAATACGGATTGCCATATAAATTTCGTGAAATATTCACATTCCATGATATTCACACAACAAGCACTACACAAATATTCGAAGCAAGGAGCGCTACTAGCGCGTACGCACAATGAACGACATGTTGGAGATTATCAGACTCCACAATCTTCCATGTAATGCAATCGCTGCATTATTCAAGCCCGCATTGCGCAGCATGTCCATCCGCAACTATTGAGAAAAAATACAAATAGAATGCGGTCAGAGTTGCTATGGCAAACAATCTTAAAAATATTTTAAATTCCCTTTTTTTAATCTATTCCGCTATACCACTAGTTTCATCAACTCTGCTCCAGAAACAATTCTGTGCAACTCCGATACAGCAGGTAATTTCATCCACGCTGCAACCTTGAATCACTCCTTGTCGCAACTACAGCCTACCTTTTTGGGCAAATGCGCTCCAAATGAACAACACGCAACTCGCCACAAACAAAACTTTACTTAGGCCAGTCATCACGGAAACCCAGATGGTGTCAACATGTAAAATTAAGTTCCCTGTGAGGCCTGCGAGGCCGCAGATAGTTGCAACAATCAACAGCAGTATTGCCATAGAAGATAATAATGGCCTCTTCTTCAATGTTCTGGAAAGATAATAGATCGGCGCGATGCCCAAGACAAAAACTGCCACAATTGAAATAAAGACCATCCAAGAACTGGGAGAAAATGCGGACCAGCGTAGAAACACATAAAGAAGCACATAAAATATTACTGCTGTAGCAAGAACTAAAATTATTCGCGATTTAGCTGACATATATAAATCTTTCTGGTCTATTTTGGGCTTTACTGCTACTGGGAACACCCGGCATTCTGCCGCGCGCTCAACCATGGCTCCAAAAAACACGAGAGACAACCTGTACAAGCACGAAAAGAAAGAATGCCATCATTGTCATATCCCACATTGATTTTACGGATTTTATGCGGATCAATTGACCTATTAAAAGTGCCGGAAGAATTACGAGCTGAGCAGCGTCTGCATGAAGGGAGAGCGGTATCGCATGCCAGCCTTTTATCAGGCGAAAGCAAAAATCGCCCCATTCGAGGAAGAATCCTGCACAAAATAAAATGAATAGTCTATTCTCCATTTTCCCATCAAGCACCATAGCGATTTTCCACCTCATGTTTCTGTCAATTACTTGGACAGCTTAGTTTAGCAACTTGTCCGCTCACCCATGCACCTATCGTCTCAACAAGTGCGGTTGTTGCGAATAGTGTTGCAACTTCTGGAGCAAATGCGACTTGCAGCCAAGATGCAATAGTGGCTCCGCTTGCAATCAAGCCATCCATTCCTGCATATGCTGTGAGCGTTGTTTGGGTTGTTGACGCGTCATAGCAAAGCATACTTATAGCTTGAATTGTCGCAGTTTGGCCTGTTCCAGTAGCCGAATCAGTAGTATCAAGCGTAATGGTAGCGTCAATTTGTAAAAGCTCAGTTGTGTTGTCTCACTCCTTTCCAAACAAACAATAAACAGCTTACAAGACAAATCGCCTTACTCATGTCATATAGCCATTCAATCCACGCTTCATCCGAATGGAGAGAAAAATGGAAAATTGTAGCTACAAGCATTAGACAAAGGCCACCGATGAACAGAAATGTAGGGAGACTGTAGCTGGGGCGATTCTTGGCAAGGCGGTACAACGGATAAAGCGAAACGCAGCCAAATAGCGCCAGAACAAAAGGGAGTAGATGGAAGCTTTCGAGTTTGGAAATGCTGGCTGGAATAAATTCCAGCCATATAAAGGCACATCCAAGAAAGACAGCAAGTGTCAGAATCAGAATAAGAATTTTTTTGTGGCTCACAAATATCTACTCCTTAAGTAAGTAGGTCACGGTTGCTGCAGACACTGTGTCTCGCCGTTCCAAATCACAACTTGCTTGGTTATCCAGCTGGCGACGGAAACCATGAGGTCTGCTGCTCCGACCCCAATGTCGCAGGTTTCGAAATATGGGCCCGTTAATGCACAAGCTCCCAGGAGATTTAACCTATCAGGAATTCTTCGCCGTTAAAAGAACGACCGTCCCGCCGACGACAGCGCTGGCCCACATTAGCACTATGATCCACCTGAGGACATACACAATTGGCTGAGGCGGAAGCCTGAGAGCAAGAACCGTCCAAAGAATGAACGCCATCAGAACAGGGGCAAGCAAGAGACGTTCCTTGACGAACTTCGTTCTGAAAGTCAAAGCCCCGACGATCCAAACCGAAAACAAAAGCCCTCCGATATAAATCCAATCATGTATAGATGGTGCTTGTCGGCTAATTGATCTCCCTGACAGAACAACTTCTGAGACACAAAAGGCTAGCGCAAACAGCAATATCGTCTTGTTCCGAAAGATTCTTCGTTCCAATGTAAACACCTCCGTAGGCATTGAGACGCTTTCTGCGTCTTAATTGCCAGACTCATCCTCAAAAACGCCTGTCGCCGTGCACGACGCATAGGACTTCCCAATCATCGCTGCGTCCCACAAAAGAGCAGTGCCCGTGTATACCCATCCTGGTCCTGGCAGAATCGACGGTGCAGCCTGCTTTAACACGAGAATCGCCACTCCGTTCACAATGGTCGTCACCCCGGCTTGTTCATCGTTTCCCAAGAAGTTATTTATCAAAGCCCCTGTCATACAAAGGCTGAAACTTATATCCCCAGTAGTCGAATTAGTAGTATCAAGCGTAAGGGTAGCGTCAATTTGTGAAAGCTCAGGTTGTATAGAACTGCCGTCGGTCGCAGATGCCGTGACCGTGATTGTAATTTGAGCGGTACCACCTGATTCCGCAGTTTCAGTCATGGTTGCGGTGTCCCCGCTCGAATCGATCGTTGCGCCGGATGCCAGGATTGTACCTGCAGGGGTACTGCCGTCATTCAGTCCATGGGGGTCAACTCGGTTGATGGGGTCGTTGTTGACGAAGGCGTAGCGGTTCCAACTGTTGGGGCTTTTGACATGCGCGCTCCGCTCGAAGGGGTCCGGCGTCATAAAGCGGCCCAGCGAACTCGAGTAGTAGCGCTGCTCGGCGTAGTCCAGCCCCGATGCGTCGTCGCGCACATATCCGCCGAACTTCGCGGCCGTGCCCGCCGTGCGCCGAATCTCCTCGCCGAACGGAAAGTACTTCGTTGCCCCGGCCTTCTGCCGCGCGCTCCATGCCCGCATCGCGGTGTCGTTTGTCTCCATCGCAGGATACTTCAGTCGGCAAGCTAACGGTCGAGGGAAGTAGGCTGGGTGCATTGTATTGGGATGGCCATCTTGCTCTCCATGCGCACCGAAGCCGATACCGTATGAGGTACCGCACATGACAACGCCGAGAACCCAACGGCGCTATGATTGCATCCATCGGGTGCGGTCAGGCATCCAAAACAAACCGCCATGCGAGAGACACGCGAAATTATCGCCTTGTGGCACAAGGCCACAGCCGGACACGCGGACGCGCCCAGGGAAGACGGCGCGCTGGTGACGCTGGTGCACGTGGAAGGCTCCAGCTACCGCAAGCCGGGCGCGCGGCTGCTGGCTTGTGAGGGTGCATCGACGGGATCGATCAGCGGCGGCTGTTTGGAGGATGAGGTCATCCGCAAGGCCGCATGGATCACGCGCCATGGCGCGGCGCTGCAACGCTACTCCACACTCTTTGATGACACCAGCGAGATTCCCTATGGTCTGGGCTGCGGCGGCGTGGTGGATCTGCTTTTGGAGCCGCTGCGTCTGCCGGAGACGCAGGCTCTGCTGACTGCGTTGGAGCAATCGTTGCAGGGCGAGCGACGGATCGTTGCAACGATTCCGCCGGGGGAAGGATCGCCGCTGCTGCGCATGGTTTGGAGCCTTGAGGGTGCGGTCATTTTCGTCAGCAATGCGCTGACTGCCGAGAGCCGGGGCGTGCTGACCACATACGCTTTACAAAATGTGCGGGAAGATTCCGCGCGGTACCGTGAGACTGTGCTCCGCATACAAGGAATGCAGCGCACAGTATTTTTGGAGGTCATCGCTCCGCCACAGCGATTGTTTGTCTTTGGCGCGGGGCGCGATGCGCAGCCTTTGGTGCGCGCGGCGCATCTGCTGGGCTGGACGGTGACGGTGATCGATGGCCGACCTGCGCTGGCGCGCGCGGAGAATTTTCCAGAGTCGGACTCAGTGCACACACTGCCCAACGATGCGGCGCAATACGGTGAGGCCTTGCGCGGCATGGGGATTGGCCCGAACGACGCCGCCGTGTTGTTGACGCACAGCTACGAGCAAGATCGCGCACTGCTGCCGCTGCTGTTGCCGATGGGCCTGCGATATTTGGGTCTGCTGGGCGCACGGCATCGCAGCCGGTTGCTGTTGCAGGAGGCGGCAGAGCAGATTGGCTGGAGCGCAGAGGAGAGCCTGGCGCGTGTGCATGCGCCCGTGGGCCTGAACCTGGGCGGAGACACGCCGGAGTCGGTTGCGCTGTCGATTGTTGCGGAGATTCAAGCCGTGCTGCATGGCCGCGAGGAACACCTGCGCATCGGGCGCGACCGTTCGTTGCTGGAGGCGTCGGGTCCGCCGTACATCCCCGTGGCGTGTCCGTTGGACGCTGCGGAAAGGGCGCACTCGGCAGACCGCGCGAAATAGAGTATTTTCGGTGCGTATGTTCACGGCAGGGAAGAAAGTCGCAGTACTGACTTTTTCCCACTCAAGCCAAAGGACGGCTTGAATGGGGCACCGGTACCAGCATCAGGAATTTCGTGAACGCTGGACATAAAGACGATCGAAATCTTCTTCCATGGGTGCATCTACGTCCATTCCGGCCATTGTGCTCGCCGCTGGAGCATCGACGCGACTCGGCCAGCCGAAGCAATTGCTGCGTCTGCATGGAGCGCAAGAGACGCTGCTCGAACACACGCTGCGCGTTGCACGCGATGCGGAGTTGCAGCCTGTCTATGTGGTGTTGGGCGCACAGGCGGAGGCAATCGCAGCCGCGACGAACTTGCAGGGCGCTACGGTTCTGCACAATGCAGAATGGCCGGAGGGAATGGCCAGCTCGATTCGCTGTGGTCTGCGCGCTGTGCAGTCGAAGATGCCGGAAGCGGCGGGCGTGCTGCTGTTAGTCTGCGATCAACCCGCGCTGACGAGCGAACATTTGCGTGCGATGTTGGCCGCGCATCAGGCAGAGCCAGAGGCGATTGTCGCCTCTCATTACGCGGGTGCCAACGGCGTGCCCTTGCTGGCTCCTCGCGCACTTTTTGCCGACTTGGCCGCGTTAACCGGTGATCGCGGTGCGCGCGCGTTGCTGCGCGAAACCGCTCTGCGCATGGTGGAGGTTCCCTTTCCGCGCGGCGAGTGGGACATGGATACGATTGCGGATTTGTCCGCAGAAACGACTGCGGCTAAGCAACG
>JAJZCX010000029.1 GCA_021851625.1 Acidobacteriota bacterium
TGGCATTCCTGACGCGCATGGATGACACGCCCGCGCCATCCACACCTTGTTATTCCGACCACGCTCGCACCACGTACACCTTGTCATTCCGAGCGAACGAAGTGAGTCGAGGAATCTGCGGTTGTCGTTGTGTAGAACGAAACCCCGCGCACAAATGCAAACCGGGCGGAGGCCGTATGGCCTCCGCCCGGTTTGCGTGCAATAGAAATAATTACGCCAGTTCTGCGACCGGTTCCACGGCCACGAAGCGGCCCGTGCGTCCGCGATCGACAAACTTCACGTGGCCATCGATGCGCGCGTAGAGTGTGTCATCGCTGCCGATGCCGACATTCAAGCCGGGCTTGATCTTGGTGCCGCGCTGGCGCACGATGATGGAGCCGCCGGTAACCAATTGCCCGCCGAAGGCCTTCACTCCCAGCCGCTGCGCGTTGGAGTCGCGTCCGTTGCGTGAACTTCCGAGTCCTTTTTTATGTGCCATTGTGGAATCCTTTCCTAAATCTGCGCCTGCTTACGCGCTGGCTGCTGTGTAGCTCTTGCCGTTGACGTGGATCTCGTTGATGCGCACTTCTGTGAAGGACTGCCGGTGTCCTTGCATCTTCTTGTACTGCTTCTTGCGCTTGAAGTGGAAGACGAGAATCTTGGCGGCGCGGTCTTGTTTCAGCACCGAGGCGACCACCTTGACGGAGGCCGGTTTAATCTCCACCGCGCCTGCTTCAGACGAGGTAGCCAGCACGTCGGTGAACTCGATGCTGCCCTCTGCGCCTTCCAATTTTTCCACGCGGAGTACATCTCCCGGAGCGACCCGGTATTGCTTTCCACCTGTGCGAATCACTGCGTACATACATCCTCCAACCCACCGGGCCTCTGCGCCGCAGCGGAGAAAAAATCTTCAGGCAAAACCATGCTTTGAGTGGCTAGCGGAGTTGCCCCAAATGCGGAAAGCGCATGGGGCCGAGCCAGCCTGTGCGCACTGCCACCACGTACAGATTGATGGAATGCAGGGAACGCGGGTCGCCTAACTCTCCTATGGTAACGGGGTTGCGGGCTGCGCGTCAACCGGTATGTGCGCGGCGGGGTTGCGGGGTTGCGCGGATTGAAATAGATGCACGGCCAGGATGGCGATCAGCGGCTCCAATGGATGGCGAAAGCGGGCGTGGACGGTGACGAAATAGTAGATCAGCGGCACGGTGACAAAGGCCCAGACAAAGAGCGCCACGCCGGGCATTTTGCGCTTGCAGGCCAAGGCCAAGCCCAGCAGCCCGGCCACACTGGCAAAGGCAAAGTTGGCCACGCGCCCTGCCTCCACGTACCAAGCGTCGTCGGAGGGATGGGGCACGCTAATCCAGAAAAAATAAAAGCGCTTGAAGCAATTGCGCGCAAACAGGCCGGGGTCGGCGGCAATGGCGGCTTCGGCGAAACGCCCGCGCATCTTTGCGTAGGCCACTTCGCCCATCTGTTGGTAGAGCCGCAGTTGGTCCGGCGATTGGAAGGGATGGTTGTACTCCATCAGAAATCCCCGCGCGTCGGGGCCGTTGCCTAGGTACAACTCGGCACCAAAGTTGGCCCGCATGGGAATGAATTGGTGAAAGGCCAGAGCGTTGCGCACGATCCACGGGGCCATGCAGCCCAGACAGACCAGCGCCGCAGCCGTGGCGTAGGCAATCTGGCGGCGGATGGAGCACGTGCCCAGCAGAATCCAAATTCCATTGGCAGGCAAAAAGAGCAGCAGCGAAGGATTGCTGAGCGCAATCAACCCCCAGAGCAGGCCAAAGAGCAGCCAACGCGGCAGCGTGCGCGCATCTGCATTCGCGCGTGGCGCGGCTTCCGGCTCACCGATGCGGCGCATCCGCAGCGCCAGCACAATTACCAGCGTAAAGAGCCACGTGCTCAGTGACATTTCCCAAACCCAGCGCACGGCATATTGCATTGCCGCCGGATACAGCGCCCAGATCCACGCCGCCCAGATCGCCACGCGGCGATTCAGGCAGCGCGCGGCAATTTCATACGTCGTGCGCGTGGTGAGCGCAGAAAAAAAACTGTTGAAGGTTAAAATCACCCAGGCTGAGCGCAGCGTGAAGATGCCGAAAACGCGAAAGATCCCCGCCAGCAGCAGTGGATACAGCGGCGCAACCCATGCGGTTGGCCCGGTGTGTCCAGAGAATGGGTCAGCGAAGCCGTAGCCAGTGACCAGCGCGCGCGCGATGCGGCCCATCTCCCAGCCGAATTGGAAGTGGTCGCCGTACGTGCGAAAACGGTAAGTGTGGGCCAGCGTCATATAGGCGACGCGCACCAAAAATGCGACCCAGAAGATCGTCCATGTGGGCAGAAAGGGCTGGCGTTGCGAGTTCGGTTCGGCGGATGGCTGCGGCGATGGCGTCAAGGCTTGACTTCGGCTCGGTTGGGATGAAGAACTCGTCTCTGGCTTCGATTGTAGCCCGTCGCGGCGGGCGATTGCTTCGCGGGTCGGAATCCGATACACTCAATACTTGGTGCTGGCGTCTCGGTTGCTTCGCTGGCGCATCCTCGACAACGAATAGGATTGGACGTCATGGCACAGGTATGTGAAGTTTGCGGCAAGAAGCCGCAGTTTGGCAACAATATCTCCCACGCGCATAACGTGACTCGTCGGCGCTGGAACGTGAACCTGCAAACGGTCAAGGCCAAGCTGGGCGCGGCCAACAAGCGCGTGCGCGTCTGCTCCGGCTGCATCAAGTCCGGCAAGATCACAAAAGCATAGTTCGCGGTGCGTGGTGGCGAAAGCTGCTGCGCGGAATAGCAAAAGAGAAGGCGGGCCTTGGGAGGCTCGCCTTTTTGTGCGTTGGAAAGGATGGTTTGTAACAGGTTGGCCCAACTTCTGAGAAGGGAGTTTTTCAGTACCGATCAGGTGTTTCAGCCGAAACGTATGCCCATTCAAGCCGCTGTCTGGCTGAGTGGGATGAGAATGACACCTTCACATCTGCCGCACGCTGCAGGCGCCATAAGATTACACTCAAACCACATGCTCAACCGGGGCTATGCCTACACCACCATCATCAGCAGCAAGTATCAGGGACGAACCCTGCTCGGCCACCTGGTAAGCCTTTACCCACACTCCACCCCAGAAGCGTGGCAACAAAAACTGAACAACGGCGAAGTCACCGTCAACGGCGTCTCGGCCAACGGAAGCGAATCCCTCACGTCAGGCCAAACGCTTGTCTGGAACCGTCCGCCGTGGATCGAACCCGACGCTCCTCAGCATTTTGAAATCCTGTTGGAGGACGCACATCTATTGGCCGTCAACAAACCTAGCGGACTGCCGACTCTCCCCGGCAGTGGCTTTATGGAAAACACCCTGCTGCGCCTGGTGCAAAAGCACACCCCGAACGCAAACCCTGTCCACCGGCTGGGCCGAGGCACCTCCGGCATCGTTCTGTTCGCTAAAACATCGCAGGTAGCTGCGCAACTCTCCGCAGAGTGGAACACGCCCAGAGTTCAAAAAATCTATCGAGCGCTGGCTCAAAACATTGCACAGCACGACGCCTACGAAATTCTCACACCCATCGGCCTTGTACCGCACCCGCGCATCGGTTCTGTGTGGGCCGCTAACCCAAATGGCAAACAGTCAATGTCATTGGCGAAGGTGATCTGTCGCACGACCAGCACTACAACATTTGAGGTAAGCCTCCATTCGGGCCGCCCTCATCAGATCAGAATCCATTTGGCATCTATCGGCCATCCGCTGGTAGGCGATCCACTGTACGGCGTAAACGGTCAGCCTCTTGAAAGTCTTCCCGGCCTGCCGGGCGATGGAGGATATTTACTGCACGCCCAATTTCTAAAATTCCACCACCCCATCACCGGAGAACAAATGAATCTTAAGGCAGCTTTGCCGTCTGGATTCTGAATGCGGGTGCCCCAGGTCTCGCTTTTGAGACCTGGGAATTGCCTGGACGGCCAGTCCAGGGTGGGTGAAGGAAGCTCTGCTTCTATCGAGGCATGCATTTCTCTCGAAAGAGTCATTCAGAGCGAAGGGCAGTCGCCAAGCGACTGACCGAAGAGAAGAATCCAGAGGATGATGGCTCGATCCACAATTCCAAGCCTCCTTCGAGTGCGGTTCCTTTCTTAACGTGCAAGTTCATTCTGGTGCAAGATCAAATGCAGGTCGCAAGCTGCCGTCCATGTAGAACGGAACGGAAGTGTGTTCGTGGACGATCTGCCAGGCACTCTCTTTGCGCACAAAACAGAGAGTCTCGCGCATCCAGAAGCTGACGCGCTGCTCGACGCCTTTTTTGTTCCCGGCCAGGCGCATGTAGCCGTGACAGAAGGCAGTATCTCCGGCAACCGTGACCTCAAAATCGCGCGGTTCTATCTCGATGGGGCCATCCCAAGTATCGAGCCAGGCCTGTGTGTCTTCCAGGTCGATTCCATGATGGATGAGCGGCGGAGCAAGGCTGAAGATGGCTGCGTTGGGAGTGTAGGACGCAGCAATATCTTGCACGCTTTTGCTGTATCGCGCCCGCGCCATACTGGCGATCAGGGCGAGAATCGTGGATGTATCCTGCTGTGTTGTGTCTGTCACCGTTGCGGTGGTCATGATGGTTTCTCCTCGGTGTTGGATTGGGTGAACAGCAGTTCCAGATATCTGCGCAGATGATCGATACAATTAGCGGCAACGTCGGAGCGATGCTGCGCTTTTGCCAGAATGAACGCGCCTTGGATCACGGCCTGCGTGTACAGGGCTAAACTCCTGGCCGTCCAGTCAGCATGAATGCTGGATTGGCACATGGCTTCGGCAATATCCGCTTCGAGCGTGGCGGCGTGGTCGCGGATGCTTTTGTCGCAGGCCTCCCGAAGCAGAGGATGCGTGTCGTAGACCTCCTGCACCATCGTGCCGACCAGGCAGGTAAACTGAGGCAACTCTCCCATGAGGAGTGCCTTGCGGAAATCGACATATGCCAACAAACGGCCCAGCGGATCAGCGACGGCATGATACGGGGCGGCTGCAAATAGGCGACTCGTTACCACGCCCCAATACTCCGCTGCTGCCAGTGCCAGGTCTTCTTTGCTCTTGAAGTGATGAAAAAAGCTGCCCTTGGTAAGGCCAGCCGCCTCGCAGATGTCTTCAATGCGAGTTGCCGTGTAGCCCTTGGCGCGGATGACGTGCAGGGCCGCGTCTAAGAGCTTGGTTTTCGATTCGTGGAGCGTGTTGTCCATATAGCAATACCTACTGGTTGGTATGTATACCGACCAGTAGGTATTGTGTCAAGGGAAATCGTCGATGACCTGTTTCCAAGGAGATAGGGGCAAATCTACAGCGAGTCCTAGCAGGTAAGCATCCGAACTTTGCGAAGTAAAGGTATGGACTGCCGGGCAGAAAAAAAGATCCGTTCATCACCAAGCGTCGATAAGCGACAAAACTGAATGACGAGTCATGACCGGTTTCGTGGCATGATCGGATTGTTCCCGCTAGCCTACTTATCGGGATCAAACAGCTACCAAGATGCCCTATCTAGAAAATCAGGGATGTATCTTCTCGTGCCGCCCCAGCATTGCTACAAATAGTTCAATTCTGTGAGCGCGAGTTTCCGCCCGTTTCGCGGTTTGAAGTCGCCAAAGAATCGCATATCGGTTCGCCCGGTCAAGTCCCTCAAAAAACGCTGCGGCCGCGGGATTAGATTCCAATGCAGCCTGAAAGTCATCTGGCACCGTCGCACCACTTGGCGAATCGTATGCCGCGTCCCATCGTCCATCTGCTTTGGCATCCTCTATTGCTTCCATCCCGGCGGACTCCATCTCGCCGTTCGCGATCAGTGTAAGCGCTTTGGCCCGGTTGATCTTCGACCAAAGGCTCTTCTCCGAACGCGGAAGAAATCTTTGCAGCCAAAAATCCTCGCTTTCGGGCCGCTTTTGCCCGTCGATCCATCCGTAGCACAAGGCAATGTCTAACGCTTCCTGATATGTTACCGACTCCACATTGGATTTCTTCTTGGCGAGGCGAAGCCAGATCCCCGTGCTCTTGCGGTGTTCCTTCTTCAGCCAATCGGCCCAGTCGCGCCGGGACCTGAAAAGCCTGATCGGAAAATCATCTTTCGCATTTACCTTCGATCGAGCCGGCACTTGAACCTCCACACAATTCTGCGACATTTCAAAGGGCGATATATCTCGAAAACTTCATAATGATAAACGCCGCAGGGTCCAGGAACATTTCTTGGAATGATGCATTATTGCCGAGTCACTCATTATGCTCAGATCAGAACGACAAGTCGGCACATTGGTCAAGATCGAGACAAGTTAAGAATGGTGCTCGTGCCAAACGCTATGCTTTTGGCTTTGCCGGAGCTTTCAATCCTAAAAATTTCATGGCAAGCTGCAAATCTTTCCAGGCCTCTGGCTTCTGGCGCGGATCGCGCAACAGGTAGGCTGGATGGTAAGTAACAATCAGCTTGGAGCCGCGACAATCATGGATGCTGCCGCGCAGCGAAGCCAGGGAACTCTTGCCCGCCAGTAAATACGTTGCCGCCGTTGCGCCCAGCGCCACCAACATACGCGGACGCACCACATCAATCTGACGAAATAAAAATGGCGTGCAGGTGGTGGCCTCGTCGAATTCTGGCACGCGGTTTTCCGGTGGCCTGCATTTGACGATGTTGGCAATGTAAACCTGCTCGCGGCTCAATCCCATTGCGGTAATCATGTTATTCAGCAACTGGCCGGCGCGGCCTACAAAGGGCAGGCCCTGCTCGTCCTCGTCCGCACCGGGGCCTTCGCCCACGAACATCAACTCCGCACCAGGGTCGCCGTCGCCAAAGACGATTTGGTTGCGCTCCTTGCACAGCGCGCAGCGTTTGCAATCGCCCATCTCTTCGCGGATGGCCTTGAGCGCGGCGGGGCGTTCTGCAAGGGCGAGCGCGGGCGCATCGCTCAGTGCGACATTGGGCGGGTAAATCTGCGTGGCTTTGCGGGGCATCTCGTCTGCGGCTTCCTGTGCGGGTGGAGTGGGTGCTGTGGGTGCAAGTAGTGCTGGTGTTGCAAGGATTGGCTGCGAAGCCTGTGCCATCGCGGCAGGCGCAGCCTGTGGCGCAGGCGCATCGAGCGTGAAGGGCGGATCATTCTTGCCGCGATAAAAATCCGTCAAGCCCATCTCGCGGCAAAACTCCAACAGCGCGTGCGCTTGCTGCCGGGTCTCGGCGTCCATTGCTTCTGGAGCGTGCATCGCAGTCATCGGCGCTATCCGCGATCGGTGGGAGCGCGCCGCGTCGGCATGGCTCCTACTTCGGAGAGAAGATTTTTGTCGCGGCGCAGCGCGAGGACTTCGTCGAGGATGCGATCGGCCAGTGCGCGCTTGCTCATCTCGGGCAGATCGATGGCGCGCGATTCGGTAAGAAAGGTGGCGGCATTGCGGTCAGACTCAAAGCCAATGCCCGCGCGCGAAACGTCATTGAGCACGATGGCATCCGCGCCTTTGCGCGCCAGCTTGCCGCGTCCATGCTCCAGCGGATCGTTGGTTTCGGCGGCAAAGCCAACGACGAGCGTGCCTGGCAGACGGCGCTGCACGGTCTCGGACAGAATGTCGCCGGTCGGCTCTAGTTCCAATGTGATGGGTCCGGAGCGCTTGATCTTTTGGCCCGCCGTGATGCGCGGGCGGAAGTCTGCGACTGCGGCGGCCTTGATGACCAGCGTGGCCTGCGGCAAATGTTCCAGCACTGCGGCGCGCATTTGCTCGGCGGTCAGCACGGGCGTCACTGCGCATCCGGCGGGCGCCTGCAATTGCGTCGGCGCACTGATGAGCCGCACGCGCGCGCCGCGTTGCTGCGCAGCTTCGGCCAAGGCGTAGCCCATCTTGCCGCTGGAGCGATTGCCCAAATAGCGCACCGGATCGATCGGCTCGCGCGTTCCGCCTGCGGTGATGAGTACTGTCTCCTGCGCCATGTCCTGCTTCCGGTTCTGGCGGCGGTGCAGCGTGGCCACCACGGCGCGCGCAATCGTCTCTACATCCGCCAAGCGTCCGCTGCCCACCATGCCGCAGGCCAGTGCGCCGCTTTCTGGCGGAAGGATCTGCACGCCGCGTGCGGCGAGTATGGCGATGTTGGCCTGCGTGGCGGGATGCTCCCACATCTGCACATTCATGGCTGGTGCGACCAGAACCGGCGCGGGTGTGGCCAGATACAGCGTGGTCAAAAAATCATTGGCGATGCCGTGCGCCATGCGCGCCAGCAAATCTGCCGTGGCTGGGGCAATCACCAGCGCGTCGCAGGATTGCGCCTCGGCAATATGTTCCATGGCTGCGTCGGGGTTGGAGTGGTCCGCATCCTGCCACAGGCTGGTGAGTACGCGGTGGCCGGTGAGTGCGGCAAAGGTGAGCGGCTGCACAAACTGCTGCGCCGCCTCGGTCATCGTCACGTGTACGTCGAGCGCCTGCTGTTGCAGCGCGCGCACCAGCTCCGCTGCTTTGTAGGCAGCGATGCCTCCGGAGACGCCAACGATTACCTTCATGCCAGCACGCCCTCTCTGCCCATGATTGTACTCGGCAGCGTGGCCGCTTGCTGCGTGGAAGGTGCGCAATGGCGTGCACCGAATCAACGATCAAAGTACGTTGGGTACGAGCGTTCACGAATGGGAAAGAGTCTTGGGTGCCCCCTTCACAACTAGACGGGCGCGCCTGCTGTGTCGCTCTCTGTGCCCAGCATAACTTTTACATCCATGCGTTTCTGTCCGCGATAGATGGTCACCGTCACGGTTTGGCCAGAGCGCAGACCATCCATGATGCCGGAAACATCCTGCGCGTTTTCCACCGGCTCGCCGTCAATGGCCACAATCAAATCGCCGCCGACATAAATCGGCGTGTTGCCGAGGTATGCCTTTTGCGTGCCTCCGCGCAGGCCGGCACGATCCGCAGGGCCGCCGGGAACGACGCGCTCAATCAGCACGCCGTACTCTGCGGGCAGTCCCATCTGGTCGGCAATGTCCGGGCCAATCGGCAGCGATTGCACGCCCATGGTGGGGCGCAGCACCTTGCCATAATGCGCGAAATCGTCCAGCACAGCCTTGGCGGTGTTGATGGGAATGGCAAAGCCGATGCCCGCGTTCTGGTCCGCGCCGCCGCCGGTGGCGATCATGGAGTTGATGCCGATCACCTCGCCGTGCGTGTTCAGCAGCGGCCCGCCCGAGTTGCCGGGATTGATGGCCGCATCGGTTTGAATCGCGCCCTCGATCAGATTGCCCAGCGGTCCGCGCACGCTGCGGATGGAACTGACAATGCCGCGCGTCATGGTGCCGCTCAGGCCAAAGGGATTGCCGATGGCGTAGACGATCTGGCCAACCTGTAAATTGCGCGAGTCCGACAAAATTGCTGGCTGCAAGTTGGGCGCGTCAATCTGCAACAACGCCAGGTCATGCGCACGGTCGGTGAGCAGCACGCGGGCCTTGTATTGATGCTTGTCGTAGAGCGTCACCTCGACCTGCCGCGCGTTGGAGACGACGTGCAGGTTGGTCAGGATGTGCCCCTGCTTGTCGAGGATGAAGCCGGAACCCTGCCCCTGCTGCGGCACCGGGCCATAGAAGAAGTCGAAAGTGACCGTGGTCGAGGTGATGTTGACCACCGAGGGCAGTGCGCGCTTGTAAACGGCGACGTTCTCCTGCTCCTCTGGCGTCAGCGCGGGCGCGGCTTCAGCCTGCGGCAAGGCAGCGTGCAGATTGTGCAAGAGCGCTGGGTCGCCGCTCGATGGCGTGGGATGCAGATACGCGGCCAGCTTGCCGGTTACCGGCGTGCGCGTGGTGACGTAGTAAAAGCCGCCGAGAATGGCGAGGGTCAAAATGAAAAGACGAAACTTCATCGCGGGGATCGCTTCCTGCTTCCCGATTGTAAAACGTGCGCGGCATCCTGGCTACGCTCCGTACTGTTCTTGTTGGCAGCCACAAACACCCTGTCA
>JAJZCX010000030.1 GCA_021851625.1 Acidobacteriota bacterium
CACCAGTCGGCTGTCGCCCTACTTGCACTTCGGCCACATCGGCGCGTTGGAGATTGCGCTGGCCGTCGATGCCGCAGCCAAAAAGAATCCGAAGCTGGCCGCGGCGCGCGACGCCTTCTTCAATGAACTGATCGTCTGGCGCGAACTAGCCATCAACTTTGTCCGCACCCACCCGCACTATGACTCGGAAGAGTGCGCGGAGAATTGGGCACGGCAAAGTCTGGCCGAACATGCGCTCGACCGGCGTGATTGGCTCTACACCTTGGAGCAGATGGAGCGCGGAGAAACCCACGACGAGCTATGGAACGCTGCCCAGCGCCAGATGGTGGACTTTGGCTGGATGCACAACTACCTGCGCATGTACTGGGCCAAGAAAATTCTGGAGTGGTCGCCGGATCCAGCCACGGCCTTTGCCTACGCGGTTTCCCTCAACGACCGCTACGAACTCGACGGACGCGACCCCAACGGCTACGCAGGCATCGCCTGGGCTATCGTCGGCAAGCATGACCGCCCGTGGTTTGACCGCCCCATCTTTGGAAAGGTGCGGTACATGTCGGGCGCATCCACAGGAAAAAAATTTCAGTCGAAGGAATACATCCGGCTTGTCTCTGCGCACAAAGACACCGAGAACCTCTAGTAGTGCGGTGTGGGGATAAAGTTGTTGGCAGTGACGGATGGTTTTCTCATGGAATGAGTCATTCTGAGAGCAGCGAAGAATCCAGAGAATGCCGGGTGCCTCAACCCATCCTGCACCCTCTGGATTCTTCGTCGCTCCGCTCCTCAGAATGACACAGTGATTTTGGGTCCGTGCGCATCCACCAAGCCAATCGCAAAAACACATTGTCCTCCCGACCGAAGTCCGCCGCTGGCGGACGAAGTGGAGGGATCTGCGGTTGTTTGTAAAAGCAGCGAACCGCAGATTCCTCGACTCGCTTCCGCTCGCTCGGAATGACAAAGCGTTTGCAGTGCGAAAATTTCCGCAAAGAGACAATCTCCACCAAGAGAAAATCTTCGCTGAAAAAAATCTCCGCCGCAAGACAGTTTCCTCCAAGAGAAAATTCCCGCCAAGAAAACGAGTCATTCTGAGCGCAGCGAAGAATCCAGAGAGATTGGGCTGAGTCGATCTGACGCTGAGCTTCTGGATTCTTCGCTCTCTGCGGTCGCTCAGAATGACACAGTGATTTTGGGGTCCGTGCGCATCCACCAAGCCAATCGCCAAAATACATTGTCATCCCGACCGAAGTCCGCCGCTGGCGGACGTAGTGGAGGGATCTGCGGTTTGTCTCCCACGCTTCACAAAAGCGGCTGGAGCATTTTCAGTCAGAGCGCTCAAGCCCGCGCGCGCTGCAAAAACTGCGGCGCAAGACCAATGAGCACATGCAGCAGGTTGCGTTCGGTGTGTACCGCGCTGGCAACCGGCAGCCGCAGATCCAGCACCAGCAGCGTCATGGCAAAGGCGAATACGCCATCGCTCAGTGCAGACAGCCGATCGAGACTTTGATTGGCGATTTTGTTGTAGAGCGTCGTCATCCGGTTGCTTTTCCGCGCTACGGCTGCAAGCGCAACAGCACCACGCCATGGCTGGGCACAACCGCGGTGTAGGCATCTTGAATCATGCCCACATCCTTGTGCGCCCACAGATCGCGTGCATGCACAGCATGGCTGTAACCCACTGCGCGCAAGTGAAATGAGATCGGATACGCGGTCGTGCCGCGATTGAAGAGTGCAACCGCCTTCTCGCCGTGCGCGAGCGGTTTCATCCATACTTCATACGGCCCGATGGCTGAGATGCGGTCGCCCTGCTTGCCGAGCGGGTCTTGGTCAACGGCGATCACTTCTTTGTTCAGCAAAATCTCCCGCGTGGCTGTGGTCATCTTGCTCAGATCGTTACCGGCCAACAACGGCGCAGCCAACATGGCCCACAGGCTCATATGCAGACGATATTCCCCGTCTGACATGCCGCCATTGCCCACCTCCAGCATGTCGGGATCATTCCAGTGGCCAGGGGCTGCGTATGGGGCCAGTCCAGCCTGCGAAAATCCAATTAACGCCATGCGATCCCAGTTGTCTTTAATGTCGCCAGTGGTGCGCCACAGGTTGCCGCCCACTTGCGGACCCCAACTCCAAACTGCGTTGAAGCCGTACTGACACAGGCTGTAGACGATGGGCCGGTGTGTCTTCAGCAGCGCTTGGTGCATCTTCTCATAGGCCTGCTGCATCATTTGCCACTGCTTCTGATCGTCGTTCGGTGCCTGCTTTTTCATAATGCCAAGGTAGCTGCACATGTCATATTTCAGGTAGTCGATGCCCCACTTGGCATAGGTCTCCGCGTCCTGCTCCTCGTGGCCGTAACTGCCCTCGAATCCAGCGCAGGTCTTCGGCCCAGGCGAGGAGTAAATGCCCAGCTTCAAGCCTTTGGAGTGCACATAGTCGGCGAGCCCCTTCATGTCTGGAAAGCGGTTGTTGGAGTGGATATAGCCTTGCGCGTCGCGCTGGCCCTCCCACGTGTCGTCGATGTTGACGTAGACATACCCGGCATCGCGCATCCCACTCGCCACCATTGCATCGGCGGCGGCGCGCACGTCGGCCTCGTTCACATTCCAGGCAAAGTGGTTCCAGCTATTCCAGCCCATCGGCGGCGTGGCGGCAACCAGGTTGGATTGCGCAAAGAGCGGAACAGAACAAAGGAAAATCGCACCGCACAAAAGGATTCCGCGGCCAATTCGATGTATCAAAGAACGCATGGGCAACTCCAGAGATTTTTTGCAGACGCAACCACTGTATCGCGTCCGTCCAGCCTCCGTCCATTGCCCCATGCTGGGCCGCTGGGCCTCGTGTAAACTCAAAGTGTCTGCAACGATGTTGGCATCTGTGCGAAAGTGGCGGAATTGGCAGACGCACCAGACTTAGGATCTGGCGGGGCAACCCGTGGGGGTTCAAGTCCCCCCTTTCGCACCAAACCACTCGCAGACGCTCCCCAAAGAGTCCAGCCATTGGCTTTGAACCGTGCACTCCCAGATTCCCTGCCAGCGCCGTCTCCAGAATCGCGATACTCTTCTAGGCATGAATCAAAAACTAAATCCTCCCACGATTCATGTGGTGCAGGACGCCTCCTATCGAGAGAATTACGCCAATAGCGTGCAGGTGCGCGTGAGCGTGTGGGACTTCTGCCTGACCTTTGGCACGGCACGCCAAGATACACAGGATGCGGTCACGCTGCACAACATGCAGAGCATCTATTTGAGTCCGCAACAGGCCAAGGCGCTGCACAACGTTCTGACGCAGAATCTCGTGCAGTATGAGCAGGCATTCGGCCCCATTTCCATTGAGCCGAAGAACGCATTTCCCGCTGGCGGGCCGGTGCACTAACCATGGCGCAAACGGCGCAGCAGGGCGAAGGCAGCGGCGGCATCGATCATCTCTTGTATCGCGGACACCGGCAAGAGCCAGTGCCCGCATGGATGGTCTTTCCCATTATTTATGCGGGCGTATTTCTCTCGCATTGGACGCTGCTGCGTCTGCCCTACTTTTGGGATGAAGCCGGCTACTACATTCCTGCGGCGTATGATTTTTTTCGGCGCAGTGCGTTGATTCCCTACTCCACGCTGACGAATGCGCATCCGCCGTTGCCCGCGATTTATCTGGCGTTGTGGTGGAAGCTCTCCGGCTTTGTACCGTCTGTAACGCGACTGGCGATGTGCTTGATTGCCGCGCTGGCGCTGACCGGCGTCTTCGCATTGTGCCGCAAGCTGATGAATGCCGAGGTCGCCGCGGCCACCACGTTGCTCACCGGACTGTATCCGGTTTGGTTTGCGCAGAGTACGCTGGCGCATGCCGATCTCTTCGCTGCTGCGGGCACGCTATGGGGTCTGTATTTTTGCCTGGAAGAATTGCCCGGCCCGCTGACTGGATCGCTTGCGGCGCTCTGTTTTTCGCTCGCGGCTTTGTCTAAGGAGACGGCCATTGCCACGCCGCTGACCTTGGCACTGTGGCATGGCATCGAAGCCCGACGCAAGCCAGAGCAGTGCTGCGCTCATCTGCGCGCTGCTGCGCAATTGGCTGCGCCCGTGCTGCCACTGGCCGCGTGGTATGCCTATCATCTGCATAAAACCGGCTACCTGCTCGGCAACCCAGGATTTTTGCAATACAACGCTGTGAACACGCTGCACCCGCTGCGCATCGCGCTGGCCCTCGCCCTTCGCTTGATGGACATCACGGTTTACATGAACTTATTTGTGCCGGTGGTGTGCATGGTGGCCGCCATGTTTTTGCCGGCGCTACGGAATAAGGACGGGGGCCTGCGTCCGCGCGTGAGTTGGAATGCGCAGGCACAGATTGGGCTGGTGCTCCTGAGCAATGTGTTGCTGTTTTCCGTGCTCGGCGGAGCGCTGCTCACGCGCTACTTACTGCCACTCTATCCGCTGGTGCTGCTGCTGTGCGTCTCCACGTGGAGACGCCGCGTGCAGCAATGGGGCTGGCTGGTTGTGCTTAGCGTGGTGGCTTTTCTGGCAGGCATCTTTGTGAATCCGCCGTATCGCTTCGCGCCAGAGGACAATTTGAGCTACCGCGACATGATTCAGTTACAGCAGCAGGCCATCGCGCAACTGCTGCACCGCGATCCGCACGCGGTGGTGTTGACGGCCTGGCCGGTGAGCGATGAACTTACCAAGCCGGAGTTGGGCTATGTGCGCAAGCCAGTGCCCGTAGTGGCACTCGAAAATTTTTCCATCCAGCAAATTTTTCTGGCGGAACAGTTGCGTGGCTACAACGCTGCGTTGGTCTTTTCGACCAAAGAAAGCAGCAGCCTGCCTACATTTTTGCGTTGGGGAGACTCTCAATGGAATCAACGCTATTTTGATGCCCATCAGGACGCTTCGCCAGAAGCTGTGGCTGGACTGCTTGGCGGCACCATCGTCTGGCAAAACCAGCGCAATGGACTTTGGGCCGCGGTGATTCAGTTCCCCACCACGCAGGACGCGCGGCTACAAAACTCCCTGCGCGTGTGGCGCGCGCAGTAATTTCCCCGCGAGACTCCTATAATCACGAGTATTGTGCATTGCTCGCGTCGAATTTCCCTCCAACCGCTTCGCAGCCTGCTGATTGCCTGCCTGCTTGTACCCGCAATGCCGGGCAGGGCACAGACCACGCCCACAACAGTGCAGCAACCTGCGGATGGCGCGACAGCCATTTACAGTGCGGCCCAATGGAATGGCCGTTTGATTCTGGTGCTGCCCTTTGAAAACCTTTCCACGCAGCCGGGATTGGATTGGATCGGCGACTCGTTCCCGACGCTGTTGAATGCACGGCTGCGCTCCGTGGGTTATATGACCATCCGACGCGAAGATCGCATCTATTCGATGCAACATCTCGGCCTGCCTGCGAATGCCCACTTAACGCACGCCACCACATATAAGGTTGCGCAAACCCTGGATGCCGATGCAGTGATTCTTGGCTCCTATCGCGTGGACAATGGAACGGTGACCGCGACGGCTCACATTCTGCAAATGCACGGCCCGCGTATGGATGGCCCGCTCACCGAGTCGGCACCGCTGAATCAACTGCTCGACGTGGAGGATGGTCTGGCTTGGCAGACTGCGCGCACGCTGGATCCAAAGTTTTCCCAAGACAAAGAATCTTTTTTAAGCGCTGGACACACGCTGCGCTTGGACACGCTGGAAAATTACATACGTGGGGAGATCGAACCCGGGGTAGAGGAGCGCATCCGCCACTTGGCAATTGCTGTGCAGCTTAGCCCCAACTACGCTCCGGCGCGGTTGGCGTTGGGGCTGGCCTATTTTTCCAACCAACAATACAACCAAGCCATCGATACGTTGACGCAAGTGCCCGCGCAGAGTTCACAGGCGATGGAGGCGGAATTCTACACAGGATTAGCTGGCTTGTACACGGGGCAATACGCGAAGGCCGAGGTGGCCTTTGTCACACTCGCTGCCAAGCTGCCGCTGGCGGAAGTGTTGAACGATCAAGGCATCGCGCTCAACCGCGAGGCCAAGGATGGAACAGCGCTCATCGCACGCGCGGCGCAACTGAATCCGCAAAATGAAAATCTTTGGTTCAATCTCGCCGTCTCTGAACGCCGCGCACACAAGGACGCTGCCGCGCTCGATGCCGTGCACAAGGCACTGGCGCTGCGCCCAGACGATGCCGATGCGCAGCAACTCCAGCAGCACTTGCTGGCGGAAACAGGACAGTCTGCGCCCGCAGCCGCAGCTACAGACGCAGACTCCAGCGACGATGCAGACCCCGCGAAGGCATCCGATGCTGCCGACACAGCGGAGACGGCAGATGCGTCCGAGACAACGGACGCGCCCGATACGCCAATAGTGAACACGCCCTACGAGCCGTTGGAGCGCATTGCGCGCTCGTATAACGAAACATCCTTCCATCAAGCTGCGTTTGAATTGGAGCGATTGCGCGCGCAGCAACACGCAAACGCTGCGGCGACTGCGCGCGAGGCGCAACCGCAATGAACTTGCTGCGCAAGCGCACATGGCATCTACGAACGGTCGCGCTAGCGCTTTCGCTGGCGTTTGCTCCAAGCCTGTGTGCGCTGGCGCCAACGCAGCCGCACATCGTGCGCATCGTGTTGCGCGACACGGTGCAGCCGGTCAGCGCTGAATTTCTTGCACGCGGCTTGCAAGCCGCCGCCAAGGAACACGCGCAGGCCGTGTTGGTGGAGCTGGACACGCCCGGCGGACTGCTGGAGTCCACGCGCATCATGGTCGCAGCAATCGAGCACTCCGCAGTCCCTGTCATTCTGTATGTCGCTCCATCGGGCAGTCGCGCCGCCTCTGCTGGATTTTTCTTGCTCGAAGCCGCCGATGTGGCCGCGATGGCTCCGGGCACGAACACAGGCGCATCGCATCCAATTCTCGAAGGCCAACGGATGGATCCCATCCTGAAGCAGAAGATCGAAAACGATGCAGCGGCCTTCTTGCGTTCCATCGTTGCGCGACGGCATCGCAATGCGCAGGCTGCGGAAGAGGCCGTGCGCGATTCCAAGTCCTACACGGATCAAGAGGCGCTCGATCTGCATTTGATTGATCGCATCGCTCCCAACGAGGCAGCGCTGCTGCAAGCGTTGGATGGCGCAACGATTCTGCGCTTCGACGGTAGCTCCACAGTGCTGCACACGCACAATGCGGATGTACAAACCATCGCTCCCAATCTGCGGGAACGGATTCTCGGCGCGTTGATGGATCCCAATCTCGCCGTGCTGCTGCTCATCGCGGGCGCATTGCTCATCTATTTGGAGTTCCACGTTCCGGGTACGATCGTTCCCGGCTCCATCGGCACACTGCTGGTGCTGCTGTCACTTTTTGCGCTGAATTTACTGCCCATTCAGGCCACGGCTGCGGCGCTGCTCATCAGCGCGCTGGTGCTGCTACTGTTGGAGGTCAAATTTTCCAGCCACGGAGTTCTGGCGCTAGCGGGCATCGTTTGTCTGGTGCTGGGACTGCTGACGCTGGTCAATGGCCCCATTCCAGAGATGCGTGTGCACCTAGCAACGGCGCTGGGCGTGGGCATCGGTTTTGGCAGCATTACATTTTTGCTAACCACTCTGGCTGTACGCGCGCGGCGCAACAAAATTCACATGGGTGGAGAAGCATTGCCCGGCGCGATTGCCATTGCACGGACGCCGCTCGATCCCGCGCAACATCCATCCGGACAAATTCTGTTGCACGGAGAACTTTGGCAGGCGCAGTCGTTGCATCCCATCGCCGCCGGTGAGCGTGTGCGTGTACTGTCGCGGGACGGGCTGCTGCTAACCGTTGAGCGTGCCAACTAAGGTGCAGGAGCGCATATTTTTTACCACGTGCAGCCGACGCGTGATATACAACCAGCAGAAGCGAAGAACTGCCGCAAAGGAGAACCATGCCGACCACAGCAACTCTGATCGTTGTTCTGATCATCGCGTTCTATCTGATGAACTCCATAAAAATTTTGAAGGAGTACGAACGTGCGGTCATCTTCCGGCTGGGTAGAATGCTGAACGCATCCAAAGGCCCCGGCGTGATTCTTGTCTTTCGGCCCTTTGACCAAATGGTGCGCATCTCCCTGCGGCAAGAGGTGATGGAGGTTCCGCCGCAAGACATCATCACGCGCGACAACGTGACGCTGAAGGTGAATGCCGTGTTGACACTGCGCGTCATCGATCCGACAAAGGCCGTGCTGGAAGTGAGCAACTACGTTTATCAGACCTCGCAATTTGCGCAGACTACGCTGCGCTCCGTATTGGGTGAAGTGGAGTTGGATGAGTTGCTCTCGCATCGGGAAACGCTGAATCAAAAAATTCAAACCATTATCGACCAGCACACCGCTCCGTATGGCGTCAAAGTGGTCAGCGTGGAAGTGAAGCAGGTCGATCTGCCGGAGTCCATGCTGCGCGCCATGGCCAAGCAGGCGGAGGCAGAACGCGAAAAACGCTCGAAGATCATCCACGCAGAGGGCGAGTTTAATGCTGCGCAAAAATTGGTGGACGCCGCTGCACTCTTGGCTACGCAACCCATCACCATGCAGCTACGTTATCTGCAAACGCTTTCTGACATTGGCGTGGAAAAAAACACCACCATCGTCTTCCCGCTACCCATGGAGCTCCTGAATCTGCTCAATAAGTCCAACTTGGGCGTAGGCGGAAATTCCGGGAAAGGATAGGCGCGCATGGACACGCTCTTTCAAGAAGCCAAGGATATCGACGCAGAGTTGAGCTTGAGTACAGGGGTCATTCTCTCGCTCTTCTTTGGCATCACACTGGTTTCTGCGGTCTTTTTTGGTATGGGCTATTCCTTTGGTGTAACGCATGGCGTTACGGCAGACACACTCAGCTTGCACGGCCTGCTGCATGGGAGCGCGCAGTCTGGTCCAGCATCGACCATATCTGCCAACAGCGCCACAACGCAGGTCGTCCCGGCTGCTCCAGTGCAAAGCACAACGCCCGCAGACTCCGCAGCGATGCAGGCCGCATCAGCACCAGCAGACGCCAGCGTGGCAATGGCTAGCGAACAGTCTTCGTCAGCCGTTTTGGGCGATCCGATTATGCACACTCCGGCCCGTGCGACTACAGCAATCTATATGGTGCAGATTGCAGCATCTGCCAGTCGGCAGGATGCGCAGTTTTTGATTGCGAAGCTGCATCGATCAGGCCTGCACGCGCGCCTGCATCATGCTGTGCAAGATCGATTCTTCCGCGTGCAGATTGGACCGTTTGCATCCCGCAGCGATGCAATAGCCATGCGCAACAAAGCGCTCGCAGCCGGATTCAAGGCAATCTTAAAATCCAATCATTAAAATTATGCGCGCATCCACTCTGGCAGTTTGCTAGCAATGGCGGCGCGCGTGGCTTGGGATAACTCCTCACGCGTGGCGTAGTCGCGCGCGTAGAGCGGTGCGTGAAAGTGCACGTGCGCCTCTCCGGGAAAAACGCGCAAACTGCCTTTGCGCATCATCTGCTCGGTGCCGTGGATGGAGATGGGGATCACTGCTGCACCGGTCTGCTCTGCCAAAAAAAATGGGCCTCTTTTGAAAGGGAGCAATCGTCCATCGTGCGACCGAGTACCCTCTGGAAACACGGTTATGTGCACGCCAGAGGCGAGTACCTGCGCGGCCTTCAAAATGCTCGCCTTTGCGCTCTCGTGTCGCCGGTCGCGCTCAACAGGAATGAAATCTCCCATGCGCATGCCCACGCCAAGAATGGGAACCTTCATCAACTCGCTCTTGATTAAGAACGCAGTGCGCCCTGGTATCAGTGGTATCAAAATTGGTGGATCCAGATTTGAAATGTGATTCATCATGAAAATGCAGGGCGTGTTTTCCGGAACATTTTCCAGACCTGTGACGCGCGTGCGAATGCCTACCAAGCGAATGCCCGTGCCCGCAATCCA
>JAJZCX010000031.1 GCA_021851625.1 Acidobacteriota bacterium
GCTCAAGACCGGCGGCAATGTTGCCGCGGCCAAGGAAGTGGGCAAGCTGGTGGCCGAGCGCGCCAAGGAAAAGGGCATCACCAGTGTGGTGTTTGATCGCGGCGGCTACCTGTACCACGGGCGCGTTAAGGCCTTGGCAGAGGCAGCGCGCGAAGCGGGCCTGAAATTCTAAGTTTGGAATACGGACACCTCTGCGTGTCTGAAAGGAATACCAACGGATGGCGATTGTAAAAAGGAAACTGGAAGCCGGGCAGTTCAACCTAAAAGATCAGGTGGTATCGATCAACCGCGTCACCAAGGTGGTCAAGGGCGGCAAGAATATGTCGTTTGCGGCTTTGGTTGTGATTGGCGATGCAACCGCGGGCGTGGTGGGCTATGGAACCGGCAAGGCAAAAGAGGTTCCGCAGGCCATTCGCAAGGGCATTGAGTCGGCCAAGAAGAATTTGGTGCGCGTGAAGTTGACCGAGACCACGATTCCGCATCCGGTGCTGGGCCATTACGGCGCAGGCCAGGTGTTGTTGAAGCCGGCTCCTGAGGGAACCGGTGTCATCGCCGGCGGCGCGGTGCGTGCTGTGATGACCTCGGCGGGCGTGCAGAATGTGCTGACCAAGAGCTTGGGATCGGCGAATCCGCACAACGTGATCAAGGCAACTTTTGACGCGCTGTTGCAATTGCGCGATCGCAAAGAAGTTGCAGCACTGCGCGGCAAACAGGTAGAGGAGCTATAGCCATGGCGGCAAGCGCGACGGTAAAGAAGACGGCGGCCAAGATGCGGATCGAGTATTACCGTTCCGCAATCTGCACGCCAGAGAAGCACAAGAGGATTGTCAGCGGTCTGGGGTTGACCCGGCTGCGGCAGGTGGTGGAGCGCGAGGATACACCCGCGATCCGCGGCATGGTCAAGAAGATTCCGCACTTGGTGCGCATTCTCGCTTAAGGCGAGGCGCGACCGGGTTCGACCGTTGAAGCTGCTGGCGCAGACGCTGGCAGGGAGCAGGAAGAAGACAATGAATCTGTCAAAGTTACGAGCACCGAAGAACGCCAACACAGGCCGCAAGCGTATTGGACGCGGCATGGGTTCGGGCATGGGCAAGACCTCGACCCGCGGACACAAGGGCCAGGGATCGCGCTCCGGCTCCAGCCTGATGCGCGGTTTTGAAGGCGGCCAGATGCCGCTGCACCGCCGTATGCCCAAGCGCGGCTTCACGAACATCTTCCGCACGGAATATACTGTGCTGAACCTGGACCGCATTGCAGAGACGGGCGAGAAGGACTTGACCTATGACAAGCTGGTCGCGTTGCGCTTGGTGCGCAAGCGCGATGCGCTGGTCAAGATTCTGGGCGTGGGCGAGCTGAAAACAGCCGTCACCGTGTACGCGCACAAGTTCTCCAAGACGGCGCAGGAAAAGATCGAAAAGGCAGGCGGCAAAGCTGTTTTGATCGCAGAGTAACGGGAGTAAGCAGGGGAACCCATGCTGGAAAAACTGGCCAACATCTTTCGCATTCCAGAATTGCGCAGCCGCATTCTTTTTACGGCGGGCATTCTGTTTGTCTACCGGCTGGGTTCACACATCCCCACCCCTGGCATCAACACCCAACTGCTGGAGCAGTTCTTCCAACAGCAGAGCGGCAGCGCTCTCGGCTTGGTGGATATGTTCAGCGGCGGCAATCTGCGTCGGTTGACGGTCTTCGCGCTCGGCATCATGCCGTACATCACCGCGTCGATTATTTTCCAATTGTTGGGCGTGGTCTATGAGCCGCTGGCCCGTCTGCAAAAAGAAGGCGATCTGGGTCGCAAGAAGATCACGCAGTGGACGCGCTACCTGACGGTCGGCCTCGGCGTGGTGCAATCCTTCGCCATCGCCTTGACGCTGGTGCATGGTTCGAGCAGCGTTCCCTACGTCACACATCCCGGCGTCGGCTTTGTGCTGATGACCGTCTTGACGCTGACCACGGGCACCACGTTCATCATGTGGCTGGGGGAGCAGATTACAGATCGCGGCATCGGCGAAGGCATGAGCTTGCTCATCTTTTCCGGCATCGTGGTGGGTCTGCCGCGTGGCGTTGAAGATCTGGTGCAAAAAGTTCACACGCAGGCATGGGGAGCTTTCACTGTTCCCGCCATGCTGCTGCTCATCTTTATGATGGCCGCCGTCGTGGCCTTCATCGTCTTTGTCGAGCGCAGCGAGCGCCGCATTCCTGTGCAGTACGCCAAGCGCATTGTGGGACGTCGCCTGATGGGCGGCCAGTCCACGCACCTGCCGCTGCGCGTCAACTCCGGCGGCGTGATGCCGGTCATCTTCGCTGCGTCGATTCTCTCCGCGCCGCTCTTGATGGCCAACGCCACCGTCTTCGGCTACTCCTTTCACGACAGCCGCTTCTTTGGCCCGATCTTTGAGGCCCTGCGTGCAGGCGAACCGTGGTACGAGTTGCTCTATATTCTGGCGATCGTCTTCTTCGCCTATTTTTATATTTCGATCATCTTCCGCCCGGACGACATTGCCGACAACATGCGCAAGTATGGCGGCTTCATTCCCGGCATTCGTCCCGGCAAGCGCACGGCAGATTTCGTCAACGATATTCTGACGCGCATTACGCTCATCGGTGCCTTGTATTTGGTGATCGTCTCCCTGATTCCGCAAATTCTCATCAGCGGTATTCATCTGAACCACCTGTGGTTGTTAGGGCCGTTCTTTGACAACCTACCCACGTGGGTCACCAATGGACTGGGCTTCAACTTCTACTTCGGCGGCACTTCGCTACTGATTGTCGTCGGCGTGGCCATGGACACGGTCAATAAGGTGGAGGCGCACCTCATCATGCGCCATTACGACAGCTTCTCCGGCAAGAGCGCGCGCATTCGCGGGAGACGTTCCTGGTAATGCCGGTGGCGCAGCAGGAGATGGATTTGAGCGGGCACGCATTAGGCAACGCATCCGTGCAGCTTGCTGCTCCCGGCCCCATTCTGTTGCTGGGCGCACCCGGCGCAGGCAAGGGAACGCAGGCCAAGACGCTGATGGCGGCTTGGAGCATTCCGCAGATCTCCACGGGCGATATTCTGCGCGGCCTGCGCAACGATCCAGCCAAGGCAGACTCGCCGCTCGGCCAACAAGTGCGCGCGGCCATGGACGCTGGCAAGCTGGTCTCCGACGCGCTAGTGGAGCAATTGGTGCTCGACCGGCTGGCGCAGCCAGACACGCAGCGCGGCTACATTTTGGATGGATTTCCCCGCACATTGGCTCAAGCGACATGGCTGGACGGCAAGCTGGAATCTGCGCAGCAGACCTCGGCAACCAGCGGTGCGGCGCAGCCCGTGATTGCTGTGATGGTGCGGGTTGGCTATACTACGTTAATGCGCCGGACAACGGGACGGCGCACCTGTCCGCGGTGCTCCCGGATTTACAACATCTTCTTTCAGCCGCCGCAACAGCCGGGCCGCTGCGACGTGGATGGCGTGGAACTGGTGCAGCGCGCCGACGATCAGGAAGATGTCTTCGCCGAGCGACTGCGCACGTATGAATCGCAGACCGCGCCGGTGGTGGAACATTATCGCGCCTTGGGACGCTTTGCCGAGGTCGATGGCGAGCAGGCGATGGATGCGGTGAGCGCTAGCGTGATGCAGGCCATCGTTCGGTTGCGGGGTTAACGCGCCATGGCGATTGTGATGCGCACGCCGCAGGAGATTGCCAAGATGCGGCAGAGTGGCATCGCTCTGCGTGCGGTGTTGGATGCGGTGCGGGCGGCGGTGGAGCCGGGCTGCACCACGATGGATTTGGAGCGGGTGGCCGAGGCCAAGATCGCCGAAACCGGTGGCAAGGCGGCTTTCAAGGGTTACCACGGGTATCCGCGGGTGCTGTGCACCTCGGTGAATCAAGAGGTGGTGCACGGCATCCCCTCGAAGAAGAATACGCTGCGCGCAGGCGATATTGTTTCGGTCGATTGCGGCGTGATTCTGGACGGATATTATTCTGACTCGGCGATGACGGTGCCCGTGGGCAAAGTAACGCTGGAGGCGGAGAAGTTGTTGGCTGTAACCGAGGCCTCGCTGGCCAGTGCGATTGCCGTCGTCCGTGTTGGGACGCATTTGGGCGATGTGGGCGCAGCGGTGCAGGATGTGGTCGAGGCCGCAGGCTTCAGCGTGGTGCGAGAGTTTGTGGGCCACGGCATTGGAACCAGCCTGCATGAGGATCCGCAGGTGCCGAATTATGGCAGACGCGGTATTGGCATCAAGCTGCGCGAGGGCATGGTGCTCGCCATTGAGCCGATGGTGAATGTGGGCAAGGCTGAGGTGCGCGTGCTGGAAGATGGCTGGACGGCAGTGACCGTCGATGGCAGTCTGAGCGCGCACTTTGAGCACACAGTGGCGGTTACGGCGGATGGTGCCGTGGTGCTGACCGCATAAAGTTTCCCGCAAGGGAGCCAACGCAGCAGGAGTTCAGGTTCGCCAGCGCGAGCCGGAAGCAGGACACCGATTGTCGAAGGAAGATGCAATTGAGGTAATGGCAACGGTCATCGAGACCTTGCCAAACGCGACGTTCCGGGTGGAACTGGAGAACAAGCACCAGGTGTTGGCGCATGTCTCCGGGCGCATGAGGAAGAACTTCATTCGCATTCTGCCGGGCGACAAGGTTGCCGTGGAGCTGAGTCCGTATGATCTGAACCGCGGACGCATCGTGTACCGCTATCGCTAGCCGGTGCACGCAGCAATGCAGTGGGAAGACAAGGGTAGGTTGAAAATATGAAGGTTCGAGCTTCGGTCAAAAAGATTTGTGACAAGTGCAAGATCGTGCACCGCCGTGGGGTGGTACGCGTGATCTGCGAAAACACCAAGCACAAGCAGCGCCAGGGCTAAGGCTAGGGCGCGCGTTTGCGCTGGAGTCCATCGGGCTAGTTAGCCGTAGAAAGGCTTGCGATGAACCCGCTGGAATCCATTCACTGCTGTGGACGGAGGCAATCCATCGCCCACAGCCACACCGCCGCACCGGGGCCAAGCCGTGGCGCGGCAAGCAAAAAGAAGGGTACAGTATGGCACGTATTGCAGGCGTCGATCTGCCGCGGAACAAGCAGGCACGCATCGCGCTGACGTACATTTTCGGCATCGGCGACGCACGCGCGCAGCGGATTCTGACCGCGGCCAGCGTGGAGCCGACGAAAAAGATGCAGGACTTGGGCGAGGATGAACTGAACCGCATCCGCCAGGTCATCGAGGGCGAAGGCCAGGTCGAAGGCGACCTGCGCAAGGATATCTCGTTGAACATCAAGCGCCTGATTGAGATTCAGTCCTACCGTGGCCTGCGCCACCGCAAGAACCTTCCGGTTCGCGGTCAGCGCTCGCACACCAATGCGCGCACCCGTAAAGGTCCGCGCAAGGGCACGGTATCCAACAAGAAGAAAGCGACGGCGAAGACCTAATGGCAAAAGCACAAGCAGCAGGCGCTGCCGGCAAGGCCGCCAAAAACAAAAAGTTCAAGAAGCGCGAGCGCAAGAATGTTCCCTACGGTTTGGTGTTCATTCAGGCGACGTTCAACAATACCATCGTGACCATCACCGACGGCCAGGGCAACACGATTTCGTGGAAAAGCTCCGGCTCGCTCGGCTTCCGCGGCTCGCGCAAGGGCACTCCCTTTGCCGCGCAGCAGGCGGCGGTGAACGCGGCCAACCAAGCGCGCGAGCACGGCCTGCGCGTGGTGGATGTGCGCGTCAGCGGTCCTGGCTCCGGTCGTGAGTCGGCGATTCGCGCGCTGGGAACGGCGGGCATTGAGGTTCGCTCCATTCGTGACGTGACGCCGGTGCCGCACAACGGCTGCCGTCCGCCCAAGCGCCGCCGCGTCTAACGCGGTAAAATAAACCTTGACGCGCCCGTTGCTCCCTTGGGGAGGGATGGGCGCGCCGCAGACTGTACATTTGCGGATCGGGACGAAGGGTTGCCACCCGTAAACCGATCGGCCCCAGCACCTAGGAGATTCCATTGGCTCGTTACACAGGACCCGTCTGTCGTCTTTGCCGTCGTGAAGGCGTCAAGCTGTTTTTGAAAGGCCCCAAGTGCTTTTCTGACAAGTGCGCCATTGAAAAGCGCAACTTCGCGCCCGGCCAGCATGGCCGCGACCGCAAGGTGAAGGCCAAGATCGTTGGCTATGGCTTGCAGTTGCGCGAAAAGCAGAAGGCCAAGCGCATGTACTTCGCCCAAGAGGGCCAGTTCCGCGCGTACTACGAAAAGGCCAGCCGCGCCCCAGGCGTCACCGGCGAGTTGCTCTTGCAACAATTGGAGCGCCGCTTGGACAACGTTGCCTTCCGTTTGGGCTTTGCCATCTCGCGCCGTCAGGCACGCCAAGTTGTACGCCACGGCCACGTCGAAGTGAATGGCCGCAAGGTGAACATTCCCTCGTTCCAAGTGAGCGTGGGCGATGAGATTCGCGTCCGTGAAGGCAGCAAGAGCCTGCCCATCTTTGCCACGGCGGCGGAGTACAGTGGTCAGGGCCACGCGCCCAACTGGCTGACCATCGACCGCAACAGCCTGAGCGGCAAGGTGCTCTCGCTGCCCAAGCGTGAAGACATTCAGTTGCCGGTCAACGAGCAGTTGATCGTCGAGTTGTACAGCAAGTAAGCGCGACGCAGTACGGGTCGCTGCTGCAAGACTCCGGCGTTTGCTCTGCGCAGACGCCGGAAGCAGAAGATGTCGCCTCGTGCGGCATTCCAATCGATTGAAGGAGAACAGGCGCGGCCGTTGCAGAATGCTTCGCGACGCTTGCCGTGCAGGAGATTACACCTATGTTGTGGCGAGGATTTCAAAAACCGAAGCGTCTCTCCGTGGATGTGGAGACACTTACCGACAAGTATGGCAAGTTCAGCGCGCAGCCCTTTGAGCGCGGATTCGGCACCACCGTGGGCAACGCCCTGCGGCGCGTGCTGCTCTCCTCGATTGAAGGCGCGGCGGTTACCGCTGTGCGCGTCGAAGGCGTGCTGCATGAGTTCCAAGCACTGCCCGGTGTGGTGGAAGACGCAACCGACCTGATTCTGAATTTGAAGCAGGTTCCCTTCAAGCTGAACGGCGAAGGCCCCAAGGCCATTTATCTGCGCGCCGATCAGCCGGGCATCGTTACCTCTGGCATGATCGAAGCCGATGGCGACGTGGAGATCCTCGACAAGAATGTGTACATCGCCACGGTGAGCGAAGGCGGCAAGCTGGACATGGAGATGCGCTTGAATCGCGGGCGCGGCTATGTCTCTGCCGACAAGAACTTCGACGCCGATCTGGGCATTGGCTTCATCCCGGTGGACTCGGTGCACTCGCCCGTGCGCAAGGTCAACTACACGGTGGACGCGGCCCGTCTCGGCCAGATCACCGACTACGACAAGCTGACGCTGGAGGTTTGGACGAATGGCAGCATTCTGCCAGCCGACGCGATTGGCCTTGCCGCCAAACTGCTCAAGGATCACATGAGCATCTTCATCAATTTTGAAGAAGAGATCGAAGCTGGTGGCGTTGGCGACTCTGGTAGCGGCCTGCACGGCAACGACAATCTGAACCGCTCGGTCGAAGAGTTGGAGCTTTCTGTGCGCAGCTACAACTGCCTGAAGAATGCCAACATCCAGACCATCGGCGAACTGGTGCAGAAGACCGAAGCCGAAATGCTCAAGACCAAAAACTTTGGCCGCAAGTCGCTCAACGAGATCAAGGAAATCCTGGCGCAGATGGGCTTTTCGCTCGGCATGCGCATCGATGAGAGCGGCAACCCCGTCCCAGGCCCGACCAGCATACTACCCGCGGCTGTTTTGAGCGGCGCTGGCCGGTTTGAGGATGACGAGGACGAAGACGAAGAGGACTTCGACGACGAGGCACTGGCGACGAAGGACGATGCGGAGAGCTTCTAACTCCACTGCAATTTTTGAACTGAAGAATTCGAACTGAGAGAGATTGGCCATGCGTCATCGCAATGCAGGATTCAAACTAGGACGAAACACCAGCCACCGCCGCGCCATGCTGCGCAATCTGGTTACGTCCATTCTTCTGGAGGATCGCGTCCAGACCACCATCACCAAAGCCAAGGCGGCTCGCCCGGAAGTGGAACGAATGATCACGCTGGGCAAGCGCGGCGATTTGCACGCCCGCAGACAGGCACTGTCCTATCTGCAGACGGGCGAAGCGGTCACGCGGCTCTTTGACACCGTCGCGCCCCGCTATGGCGAGCGCAACGGCGGCTACCTGCGCATTCTGCGCGCTGGCTTCCAAAAAGGAGACGGAGCGGAGATCGCCTTCGTCGAATTGCTCGGAGCAGAAAAGCACTTGGACGAGAAGCGCCAAAAGAGCGCCAACGCCCGGCAGAAGCGTCGCGATGCTGTTGCCGCGTCCATGAAGGAAAGCGAAGAGAGCGGCGACAAGGAATAAGCACCGCTCGCACGCGCAAGAATAACGGGCACAGACTTCGGTCTGTGCCCGTTACGTTTTGCCTGTCAGTGTGATTTCGTGAATTTCAGATTTGCTTCCGTTGGCTATAGGCAGCGTTCTCCCGTCCATCCCTGCTGCCAAAATGCTCTATTGCTCCGACAAGTGGCCGAGCTTTTCCCGTTTGACTTGCAGATATTTTTCGAAGGACTCGATGGGCGTGACGCTGGCCGAGACACGCTCGGCAACGTGAATGCCAGCGGATTCGAGCGCGGCAACTTTTTCGGGGTTGTTGGTCATCAAACGCACGCGCGCGACGCCGAGCAGCTTGAGCACCGCAGCGGGCAGGGCAAACTCGCGGCAGTCGGCCTTGAAGCCGAGGTGCTCGTTGGCTTGCACGGTGTCCATGCCCGTGTCTTGCAGCGCATAGGCTTGCAGCTTGGGCATCAGGCCGATGCCGCGACCCTCCTGCATTTCATAGAGCAGAATGCCAGCGCCGGTCTGCGCGATTTGATCGAGCGCCAACTCCAATTGCAGGCGGCAATCGCAGCGCAGAGAGCCGAGCACATCGCCAGTGAGGCATTGCGAGTGAATGCGCACCAGCGGCGGCTGCGTGTGGATGTCGCCAAGCACGAGCGCGACCATCTCCTCCTGTTGCGCAGGCGAGCAGCCGGGTGTTGGTGCGGTGTCGCCGCGCTCGCCGACAAAGCCGTGGATGCGGAAGTGCGCCCAGCGACTGGGAAAATCAGCCTCGGCAACCTTGCGTACATTCAAAAACGCCATGATTTGATTATAGGATTGCGCGCGAGTTCGAGCATTTTGTGCGAGCGTGCACGGTCGTGAAAGAGTTGCGGTACTGACTCTCCCACGCAAGTCAAAAGACGGCTTGCATGGGGAACCCGAAGATTTTTGTCGGGGGAGAACCCAGGTCTCAGAAGCGAGACCTGGGGCACCCGCAGCAGCACCCGAAACAGAAATGGGTGCCAAAAATTTTGTGAACACGGGACACGAGGACGGTCTATCGCACCGGGCCGTTGAGCACGGACTCATAAAACCGCTCATAGCTGGAGATGACGCGCGAGGCGCAGAAAGTGCGCTGTGCCTCACAGCGTGCGGCCTTGGCCATGGTTTGCAGTCGTTCCGGATCGCGCAGCAGTGCGATGGCGGCCTCGCTCATCTCCGCGATGGCACCGACGGGGAAGAGCATACCGGTCACGTTGTGCTCGATCAATTCGGGCATGCCGCCAACATCGGTGCCGATGGTGGGCACCTCGCAAGCCATGGCTTCGAGCGCGGCCAGGCCGAAGGATTCCAACTCGCTCGGCATCAACATC
>JAJZCX010000032.1 GCA_021851625.1 Acidobacteriota bacterium
CCACCTTCGCGCAAGCACAAGCACAAGTCACCCCCGCCTTGAGCAACGGCAACGGAGCCTTCGCCACCGGCCACTATCGCAATTTGTTTCGCGAGCAAGGCTACTCCAACGCCGCGATTCAGAAGAAGATCGACGCAGCCTTTCAGCAACTCTTCCACGGCGACCCGGCCACGCAGACGGTCTTTTATCCGGTTGGGAAAAATGCCAATGGACCGCTGGCTTATCTGACGGATGTTGCCAACCATGATGTGCGCACAGAAGGCATGTCCTACGGCATGATGATTGCCGTGGAGATGAACAAGAAGGCCGAGTTTGACGCGCTCTGGAACTGGGCCATGACCTACATGTACATCAGCTCGCCGCAGCATCCTTCGCATGGCTACTTTTCCTGGTCGGCCAAGGTGGATGGCACGCCCAACGAAGAGACGCCCGCGCCCGACGGTGAGGAGTATTTTGCGACGGCGCTCTACTTTGCCTCCGCGCGCTGGGGCAACGGCACGGGCATCTACAACTACCAGCAGCAGGCCGACGCCATCCTGACCAACATGCGCCATCATGCGGTGCAAAGCGGGCCGACAAAGTTTGGGCCGCGCACCATCGGCAGCATGGTCAACGAGCAGGCCAAAATGATCCGCTTCGTGCCCGGGGTGGAGCGCGCCAACTTTACGGATCCCTCCTACCACTTGCCCGCATTCTATGAACTGTGGGCGCGCTGGGGGCCGGTGCAGGATCGTGCCTTCTGGGCGCAGGCCGCAGAGGTGAGTCGTGGATTTTTTGTGAAGACCACCAATCCGCAAACGGGTCTGGCACCCAACTTCGCCAACTTTGACGGCACTCCGGTTGAGATGCCTTGGAGGCATACAACCTCCTATTTCTCGTTTGACGCCTGGCGCACGGATAGCAACTGGTCGGTGGACTGGTCGTGGTGGGGCAAGGCTCCGCAGGAACCTGTGTTGAGCGACCGCATTCAGAACTTCTTTCTCAAAACCGGCATCCACACCTATGGCGATGAGTTCGCGCTGGACGGCAAGCAGTTGGAGGCGCGGCACTCCACCGGCCTGGTGGCGACCAACGCCGTGGCCAGCCTGGCCGCGACCGGGCCGCAGGCCAAGCGGTTTGTGCAGGAGTTGTGGAATGCCCCCATTCCCTCTGGCCAGCAGCGGTATTACGATGGAATGCTCTATATGATGAGCCTGCTGCATTGCAGTGGCGAGTTCCGCATCTGGACGCCGAAGCACTAACGAATGCGACCGGTGGAATCGAGGAAATCATGAACAGCACATACGACTGCCCAACAGCGCGCCGCTCAGGTGCGCTGTACACGGCACTGCTTCTGTTGGCGGGTGCCTCCAGCGCCTTTGCTTTGGGGCAAACACAGTACGTCCAGATGAAAGCCGTCCCCGGCGGCTTTGCCATCGCACAGCCCAAGTCCACCGCAACGATCTATGTGGATGCCCAAGACCTCTGGGGTGTGCAGCGTGCCGCAGGCGATTTGCAGGCCGACGTGCATCGTGTCACCGGCCTGACGCCGCGCCTGACGCACAGCAGCCAACTGCCCGCGCACGCGATTCTCATCGGCACCATCGGCCAGAGCGCGGTAATTGACCGCTTGATCGCCGAGAAAAAAATCGATGTCTCCGCAATACGTGGCCAGTGGGAGTCCACGCTGATCCAGATCGTGCAAAATCCTCTGCCCGGCGTACAAAGCGCCCTGGTCATCGCGGGCAGCGACAAGCGCGGCACCATCTACGGCATCTATGACATTTCTGAAGAGATTGGCGTCTCTCCGTGGTACTGGTGGGCCGATGTTCCCGTGCAGCATCACAGCACGCTCTTCGTGCAGCCAGGTACACGCATCGTCTACGGCGCGCCTGCGGTCAAGTACCGCGGCATTTTTCTCAACGATGAAGCCCCCTCACTCACCAACTGGGTCAACGCCAAATACGGCGGCTTCAATCATCTCTTCTATACAAAGGTCTTCGAGTTGCTGCTGCGTCTGCGCGCCAACTATCTGTGGCCGGCCATGTGGAACAGCGCCTTCAATGAGGACGATCCGCTGAATCCCAAGCTGGCCAACGACTATGGCATCGTGATGGGCACATCGCACCACGAACCGATGCTGCGCTCACAGCAGGAGTGGAAGCGCCACGGCAAAGGCCCGTGGAACTACGCCACCAACGCGGAGGAACTGAACGACTTCTGGACAAAGGGCATCGTGCGCAACGGAAATTATGAGAGCACGATCACCGTGGGCATGCGCGGCGACGGTGACAAACCCATGGCCGCGACCGATGACATCAGCCTGCTGGAAAAGATCGTCGCCGACCAGCGCCAGATCATCGCCAGCCACAGGACGCCAACCATCGCCAGCGACCCACAGGTCTGGGCGCTCTACAAGGAAGTGCAGGGCTATTACGAAAAAGGCATGCGCGTGCCGGAGGACGTGACGCTGCTCTGGAGCGATGACAACTGGGGCAACATTCGGCGACTGCCCACGCCAGAGGAGCGCAAGCGCAGCGGTGGCGCGGGCGTTTATTACCACGTCGATTATGTCGGCGACCCGCGCTCCTACAAATGGCTCAACACCTACTCCATTACAAAAATCTGGGAGCAGATGCATCTGGCCTGGCAATATGACGCCACGCGCATCTGGATTTTGAACGTCGGCGATTTGAAGCCCATGGAGTTCCCCATGGAGTTCTTTTTGACCTACGCGCGCAACCCGGAGCGCTGGAATCAAAGCAATCTGCAACAGTACACCCAGATGTGGGCCACGCGTGAGTTCGGCCCGGAGCACGCGGCGGAGATTGCCGATTTGATCTCGACCTACACACAGTACAACGCGCGCCGAAAGCCGGAGCAGCTTGCCCCCGACACCTTCAGCCCCGTGCACTACGACGAAGCCAGCCGCGTTTACGCCGAGTGGCAATCGCTGACCGACCGCGCCGAAAAGTTGGAGTCAAAGCTGCCTGCGGATCAGCGCGACGCTTACTTTGAGTTGGTGCTGTATCCGGCCAAGGCCTCGGCCATCGTCAACGAACTGTACATCCTCGCGGGCAAAAACCATTTGTACGCTGCGCAAGGCCGCGCCAGCACCAACGATCTGGCGCAGCAGGCCCGCGCGCTCTTCGCGCAGGACGAGGCCATGACCAACGCCTACAACCACACGCTGGCCCACGGCAAGTGGGATCACATGATGGACCAGACGCACATCGGCTACACCTTCTGGAATGAGCCACCGCTGAACGCCATGCCCGGCGTGCAATGGGTGCAGCCAGACAGCGGCGCGCACATGGCCGTCGCAGCCGAGGACGTGCCCTTCGCCGTGGGTAATGCGTATGAAACTCTGCGCATGCTCCCCTTCGACGCGTACAACCAGCAGACGCAGTGGCTGGATGTCTTCAACCGCGGCGACAAGCCATTCACCTACACAGCCAGCGCGGATCAGCCGTGGATCGTGTTGAGCGCAGCGCACGGCGCGGTGGACAAAGACCAGCGCCTACAGGTGCAGATGGATTGGAGTCAGGTTCCCGTCGGCGAAGCGAACGGCACCATCACGTTCACGCAGACCGGAGGCACGTCCGTGCACGTGCGCGTGCAGGCGCTACATCCTGCGGCCCCAGCGCGCGATGCGCTGGATGGATTTGTCGAAGCGCGCAACTACGTTTCGATCGAGGCCGCGCATACCACCGCAACCACAACTGCCAACGACGTACGCTGGGTGAACATCCCCGGCTATGGCGAAACGCTTTCAGCCATGACCACGCTGCCCGTGACCGCGGCCAGCGTGCTACCGCCCCAGCCTTCAGCCTCGCTGCAATACAAAATGTACCTCTTCACCGGCGGCGATTATCAAGTGCAGGCGATTCTGGCTCCAACACTCAACTTTGTTCCAGGGCGCGGCCTGCGCTATGCAATTTCCTTCGACGATCAGCCTCCGCAGATCGTTGATGCGCTTGCGCACAATTCCGACGCCGACTGGGCCAAGGCCGTCAGTGACGGCGTGCGCAAAGTAACCGCAACACTGAACGTGCAGCAGCCGGGTTACCATACACTCAAATTCTGGAGGATCGATCCGGGCGTCGTACTGGAGAAACTCGTCGTCAGTCAAGGCAGGATTCCAGAAAGTTATCTTGGCCCACCAGAGAGTTACCACACCATGCACATGAAGGATTAAATTTTTCTAATGTGGCGAATGCACGAGCGAAGTGTCATTCTAATCGCGCAACTGCCGATGAACAGAGAGAGGGTGCGATGAATCGTAGGGGATTTTTGAAAAATACCGGTCGTTATCTGGGAGCACTCAGTTTTGTTGGCAATCCGTTTTCGCGCACAGCTTCATGGATGCCATCCGCGAATGCGCAGACCGTGACGGGACTTCCCTCCCAGATTTTTCTCAACCAGCTTGGTTACCTGCCCAGCCGAGCCAAAGTGGCCTCTGTGGCGGAACGTGCTTCCACCTTCACCATCCAATCCACAGCCGACTCCTCCATCGCCTTCCGCGGTTCGCTTTCGCAGCCTCGACCCGATGCGGCCTCTGGCGATCTGGTGCAACTGGCGGACTTCTCCGGTCTCACCATGCCGGGCCGCTACTGGCTGGCGCTGGATACAGGATCGATCAGCGATCCATTCGTCATTGGGCCGGATGCATACAAGCAGGCTCTCTATATGACCATGCGCGCATTTTATGGCCAGCGCTGCGGCTGCAATGTCGATCTCGGCGGCGGCTATGCACATCCGCCCTGCCATTTGGATGCGGCCTATCATGCATCCTCCGGGAAAAAAGGCGTGCTGAAGAACCATGGCGGCTGGCACGATGCCGGCGATTATGGCCGCTACATCGTCGACAGCGGCATTTCGACGGGCACTCTGCTGTGGACGTGGGAGTTCTTCGAACCAGTCGTGCACAATCTGAACCTGCGCATCCCAGAGTCGGGCGGCAAGATTCCCGACTTCCTCGCCGAGATTCAATGGAACCTTGAATGGATGCTTACGCTGCAAGATAAGGACGGCGGCGTTTGGCAGAAGCAGACCAGCGAACAATTTTGCGGCTTCATCATGCCCCAGGATGACCACGCCGTCAGCTACGTCATCGGCACGGGCTTCGCGCCCTACAAAAGCACCTGCGCCACCGGGGATTTTTGCGCCGTGATGGCCATTGCCGCACGCTGCTACAACACCTGCGCGCCAGAGTTTGCCCAACGTTGCCTGCAAGCCGCGCGCAAAGCATGGAACTGGTGCCAAAAATATCCCAATGTGCTCTTCGACAATCCGCGCGGCATCAACACTGGCAGTTATGCCGACTCTGGATGCTCCGACGAACTGCTGTGGGCCGCAGCGGAACTGTGGCGCACCACGGGAGAAGCCGCATTCCAACATGCCTTCCTCAGCCAGTTTTCCGGTGGCGCACAAGCCGCGCATCTGGAGGTGGATGCTCCTTCATGGGGGGGGGTCTCAGCCCTCGCCTATTGGAGCTACGCGATGTCGATGGAAAAATCTCCCGATGCCGCTACGACGGCCATCCAGCAATCCACGCTCGACACGGCACATTGGCTTCAATCGAAAAGTGCAAACAATGGATACGGCAACACACTCTCCATGACGGACTATATTTGGGGATCGAACGGTGTGGCCGCAAACCACTCCCTGCTGCTGATTGTCGCCAATCATTTTCACCCCGACCCAACCGTGCTGGATTGCGCGCTCAACAACCTGCACTATCTGCTGGGCCGCAACTGCCTGGGCATCTCCTGGGTCACGCAACTGGGCGCGCGCCCCTATCAACATCCACACCATCGGCCCAGCATTGCGGGCATGGTCTCCGCGCCGTGGCCGGGGTTGCTCTCTGGAGGGCCGAATGCGCATCCAGCCGACAGCGTCGCCGACACGCTGCCGCACAAGCCGCCCATGCGCATGTACATCGACGATCATTTGGCCTACTCCGTCAATGAGGTTGCCATCAACTGGAATGCGCCCTTGGTATTTCTGTTGGCTGCCGCCAATTCCTTGCAGTAAAATTCCTGCTGGCTGCTGCTACCGCCAAGGATGCGTGATGAAAAAAAATCTGTACCCCGCTTTGCTCCTCGCTTTGGGTTGTGCGCTGCATGCACAAAGCGCTCCGGTTTCCCGTCCCAAGATCACTGGTATCTCGCATGTCAGTCTGGTGGCGCAGAGCTTGCCCGCCGATGAAAAGTTTTACGAGCAGATGCTCGGTTGGTCGGCTGCGCCCTCGCCCGAATCCCCCGGAGGTCTGCGTTTCTACGGAGCGCCCAAGCAATGGATTGACGTTGCGCCCGCGACGAAGCCCAGCGATCCACCGTTCAACCACGTCGCCTTTGCCACCACGAACGCGGAGCAAATGCGCCGCTACTTGGCCGCACATGGCGTCTCCGTGCCCGCGTCGCTAACGCATTGGAAGGATGGCAGCCTCAGCTTTCGCGTCCACGACCCGGAAGGCAATCTGGTGGAGTTCATCCAAGCCAGCGCGAAGCCGTCGCACCTTGCCGCCAATCCCCACTCAATCAGCTCGCGCATCATTCACGCGGGCTTTGTGGTACACAGCGCGCCGACTGAGGATGCCTTCTATCGCAAACTGCTCGGCTTCCGGCTGTACTGGACAGGCGGAATGCACGATGGCGTGACGGATTTCTTCTCGCTGCAAGTGCCGGACGGAACCGACTGGATCGAATACATGCTCAACGTGCCCGCCAATGCGGATCACCGCCAATTGGGTGTTGAGAATCACTTCTCACTCGGCGTTGTGGACATCCACGCCGTCGCCAAGATGCTCTCCGCTCGCGGCTGGAAGCCGGATTCCGGCTCGCATGTGCAAATGGGCCGCGACGGGAAATATCAGTTGAATGTCTACGACCCGGATCAGGTGCGTATTGAATACATGGAGTTCACGCCCAAGGAAAAACCCTGCTGCGCTCCCTTTACCGGCCCGCACCCCCAGCCATAGTCCGTGCGGGGCTGCACAGCTTCCGATCCGTAAACCGTACGAAGTAAAAATGTGACGTAGCCCACAATTTTCCTGTAACCTTTTCCCAGTTTCCGGTATCTTGGTTCACTAGACGCCGATTGATCGTTCCCCTGCGATCCGGCCACTTCAACCAGGAGAACCAAACAAATGACGAAGTCGATGAAGTCGATGCTGCTTGCCGCCGCTGTTACCGGAATGATCACCGGAGCCACGGCACTGCAGGCAGAATCCTCCAGCAACACGACACAAGTGGCTGGTGCGGCCGCAGCGTTCAACATGACCTCCCAGCAGACCACCACCGACAAGCACTCCTGTAATGGCAAGTCGGGTTGCAACGGCCAGAAGAGCAAGAGCGATAAGCACTCCTGCAAAAGCAAGTCTGGCTGCAACGGTAAGTCCAGCTGCAACGGCAAAAGCGCCAAGAGCTAAGCCAGCCGCCGAATCGCAATACCTCTGCGGGGAGTCGCATCCAATGCGGCTCCCCGTAGTTCACCTTGATTCTTCTCCTTCCCACGAGCCGACACCATGCCCGCAAATCGCTTCAATGGATTCACAGATTACGGTGTAGGCATTGGTCTGCGGGTGCCACACTATCAACACATCTTCGACAAAAAACCTGTCGTCGATTGGTTCGAGATCATCTCAGAAAATTACCTGGTCGATGGCGGCAGACCGCTGCATGTGCTCGATCAAATTCTGGAACGCTATCGCGTCGTACAGCATGGCGTGGCTCTGTATCTTGGTTCCGCGCAGCCGCTGAACCGCGAGCATCTACGCAAACTCAAACAACTTGTGCGCCGCACGGGAACGCGTTGGCTCAGCGATCATCTTTGCTGGGGCAGCGTGGATGGCCGCTACACGCATGACCTGCTGCCCATGCCGTATACGTTGGAGGCCGCGCGCATTACGGCGCAGAACATTCGCCAGGCGCAGGATTTTCTTGAGATCCCCATCGCCGTCGAAAATGTCAGTAGCTACGCCGAATATCACGTCTCCGAAATGACAGAGTGGGAGTTTCTGAACGAAGTGGTTGAGCGGGCCGACTGCGGCATTCTGCTTGACGTGAATAACATTTATGTTTCCTCACGCAACCACAGCTTTGATCCCTTCGACTATCTCAACAGCGTGCCCGCCGAGCGTGTTGCGCAAATCCATATCGCCGGCCACTCCAAGTTTGAAAAGTATATCCTCGACACGCACGATCATCCCGTCATCGATCCTGTGTGGAAGCTTTACGCGCGCGCCATTGCGCGCTGCGGCCCCACGGCAACGCTGCTCGAATGGGACGACAACATTCCGTCCTTTGAAGAAGTGCACCGCGAAGCGCTGAAGGCGAATCGATATTTGTACGCGGGACAAACTGCGAGCGCAACTCCACAACTCCACGCGACCAAGCAGCCAGCACTGGCGGGAGCGCGGCGATGAGCACGAACCTGCTCGACCTGCAACGCCGCATGGCCAGCGCCGTGATGCAGCCGCTGACGCGCTCCTTGACCACGCGCAGACTTGGCGACGATGGCCAATCCAACACGCGCGCTGCGGAACAATTTTTGAAGCCCAACTCCCGACTGACTGCGCTGGAGCGACTGCAAATCTACAACCAGCAGTACTGGTATCGACTCTTTGGCTGCATGGAAGAGGATTTTCCCGGCGTGCAGGCCGTGCTGGGGCGCGCTGCGTTTGAGCGCTTGATGCGCGCGTATTTGGAGGCCTGTCCGTCCGCTTCTTATTCCTTACATAATTTGGGCGCGCGCCTGCCGGAGTGGATGCGCACGCATCCCAAGCTGACCGCACCTCGCACACGCTTGGCGCTTGATATGGCGCGGTTGGAGTGGGCGCACATCGAGGCATTCAACGCAGCAGAACTGCCTGCGTTCACACCGCAGGCCATGGCTGCGCTCCATGCAGATACGCGCGTGCGTGTGCAGCCGCATGTACGCCTGCTTCAGCTTGCCTATCCGGTGGACGAACTGCTGTTGCACATGGGCAACGATGCGGACGATCACTGCGCAACCAGCAACAGCGCCGCCGCAGCGCGGAAATCGCATTCTGTGCGCCGCGTGGCCAACCAGCGTCCACAGCGCATACACCTAGCCGTGCATCGCCAGCAATTTCAGGTGTATTACAAGCGCCTCGTCGCAGAGGAATTTGTTCTGCTCACAGCACTCCATCACGGCGAGTCGCTGGGTGCAGCGCTGGAGGCAGCCTTCGCCAAAAGTCGTTTGTCGGAACCCAGACGCGCCGCACAGGTGCAAGCCGTTTTCCAGACATGGATGAAGCTCGGCTGGTTGTGTCCGCAGGAAAAGAAAAATTCTCGTTCCAAACGATAGGAGCACGCGCATGAAACCTCTCCGCAATCTGCACTGGATTACGAACCTTTACGCACTCTTCCGCAGCGCGGCGAATTCGCTGCAATCGCCGTTGTTACTGGCCGTGCGCCTCTATTGGGGCTGGCAGTTTGCGCAGAATGGCTGGGCCAAGCTGCATCATCTCTCCAAAATCACAGAGTACTTCACCAGCCTTGGCGTCCCCTTCCCAGCTTTCAATGCTCCATTCGTCTCTGGTGTGGAGTTTCTGGGTGGAATCCTGCTGATCCTGGGCCTGTGCGCGCGTCCGGTGGGATTGATGCTGGCCATCGACATGTTGGTCGCGTATTGGAGTGCCGATCGCGCCGCGCTGCTTTCCCTCTTCCGCGATCCGGGCA
>JAJZCX010000033.1 GCA_021851625.1 Acidobacteriota bacterium
CACGCCGATTCCAATGCTGTACTGCGAAAAAGATGGCATTGTGCCCGTGCCGGAGGAGCAGTTGCCGGTGCTGTTGCCAGAGACGATTGCGATCACGCAGCAGGGCGGATCGCCGCTGTCGCGTGTGCCGGAGTTTGTGAACGCGACCTGCCCCAAGTGTGGCGGCGCGGCGCGGCGCGAGACGGACACGATGGACACATTTGTGGATTCGTCGTGGTACTTCTATCGCTACACGGACGCGCAGAATGCAAAGGCTCCGTTTGATCCAGTGGCGGCGGCGTACTGGTTTGGCGAGCAGGGAATTGACCAGTACATCGGCGGCGTGGAGCACGCGATTCTGCATCTGATCTACTCGCGTTTTTGGACGAAGATGATGCGCGACTTGGGGCTGGTGAAAAATGCCGAGCCAGCGCATCGACTCTTTACGCAAGGCATGGTCATCAAGAACGGCGCGAAGATGTCCAAGTCTAAAGGCAACGTGGTCTCGCCCGATGAGATGATCGCGCGCTACGGTGCCGATGCCACGCGCATGTACGCGCTCTTTGCCGCACCGCCGGATCGGGATTTGGACTGGCAGGAAGATGGCGTGGCGGGAATCAGCCGCTTTTTGGCGAAGGTTTACCGCTTTGCCGCGCAGTACAGCGCGCGTGCCATCGCGGGATGTGGGCTGGACGCCGCCTCCAATACGCCGGTGGAGCGCAAGCTGCTGCGCAAGCTGCATCAGACCATCGCGCGCGTCACGCAGGACTTTGCCGGACGCTGGCATTTCAACACGTGCATTGCCGCGATTATGGAGTTGGTCAACGATCTGACGGCGGCGGAGGCGGAGATTGCCGCAGGTGCGGTGAGCGATGCCGTGCTCTACTCCGCGCTGCGGAATTTGGTGTTGCTGCTCAATCCATTCGCGCCGTATTTGGCGGCGGAGTTGTGGGCGCAGTTGGGGGAGACGGCGAATCTTTTGCGCGCGCCGTGGCCGCAGGCGGATGCTGCACTGGCCGCGGAGGATGAGATCGAAGTGCCGGTGCAGGTGAATGGCAAGCTGCGCGCTGTGGTTATCGTGCCCGTGGGCAGTGGTGAGGATGCGCTGCGTTCGGCGGCCTTGGCGCAGGAAAAGATTCAAGCGCTGCTGGCCGACAAGCAGATTGCGAAGGCGATTGTGGTGCCGGGCAAGCTGGTGAATTTCGTGGTGAAGTAAGGAAAAATTCGCAGAATTTTTCTGAACGAGCGAAACAGGTTTTGGCTGGAGTATTTAGGTCAAAGTGTTCACAGATGGAAAGATTCCCTAGTCTCCCACTCTAGCCGCAAAGAGAGCGGCTAGAATGGGGCACCAGAATTTTGTTAACACTCAAGATAAAAACGCACTCGATGGAAACAGTACAGTCCAACGCCAATAATTTTCCCAACACCAATAATTTTTAGGAGCACGTCGCGCCAGTCCCACATCCAATTCGAGGCACGCAATCCTTTGTTGGCACCATGGCTCGCTGTTGGCGCAGGCCCTCGCTGCTGGGGCTGGAGTTGCTGTGGCGCTGGGCGCTGGGCATTCCCACGCTGCTGGTGCTGCTGCATGAGGGCTGGAAAATTTACAACACCGTTCCGCTGGGGCCGACGGGCATCGAACATTTCTCGCTGCTGGATCCGGTCATCGCCGCGCAGATTCTCTCCGCCGTCGTCGATGCGCTGTTGCCGTCGGTGCGCGCTGTGGCCATTTGGTTTTTTCCGGTGTTTTTGCTGGTGTGGGCGATTTTTTCCGGATTGGGCCGCGTGGCTGTGCTGCGCCGCTATGATGCGCGTCTGCATCGTGCGCCGCTGCGCGTAGTCGCACTGCAATGGCTGCGTATGCTGGCGCTGGCGGGCAGCATCGCGGTGTGGTGGCTTTGCCTGCGGCATGTGGCGCAGGTTTCGCTCGGCGGGCCGCAGCCGAATCTGGTCGCCTATTTTGCCAAGGCCATCTTTCTTTCGTTGATGATTTTTGTGTTGTGGGCTGTCGGTAGTTGGGTCTTCAGCATCGCGCCGCTGCTGGTGCTCTTGGAGAACAAGAGCGTCTTCGCCGCGCTGGGCTTGGCGATGGGACCGTCGGCATGGCTGGGGTCTGCGGCTGGGCGCGGGCAAATGCGCGGGCTGCGCAGTCGTCTGGTGGAGATCAATCTGGTGATGGGCATCGTCAAGCTTGGCCTCGTGGTGCTGGCGATGGTGCTCTCAGCCGTGTTGTTGCCGTTTCAAGACGAACTGACCCCGGCGATGTTTTATGTCTGGTGGACATTCATCGCCATCCTGTATTTGGTCGCATCGGACTTTTTCCAAGTCGTGCGCCTGGTGGCGTTCTTGGATTTGTGGCGCGCCTTGCGGGACGCGCCATAGTGCGAAGAAGAACCGATCCATCAGGGCTGATAGACCCATAGATCGTTCAGGCTATCTTGCGGACCATTATCTCCACCGAACAGCCACAGGTTGCCGTTTGCATCCATCCACCCTGAGGCTTCGTCACGTCCGCTGGGGAGGTTGGATGCTGCTGCGATTCCAATGTTTCCATAATTGCCCAGGTTATTCTCTGTATTGGACCCGGCGATCCAGGTCCAGGTTTTTGTGGCGAGGTTGAGATACCACAGGTCTGAAAAGTGTTCAGTGTTGCCCGATGTATCCATACCTTCTCCGCCGAAGAGCCAGAGATTGCCGCTTGCATCCGTCCATGTGACCGTAGCATTGCGCGCACCGGGTATGTTGGTTGCGGCGGGCGTAGACAGGGTGCCGTAGACACCGGCAGCATTGACCGTATTAGGCCCGCCAATCCAAGTCCACTGCATGGTTTGAGGATCGAATTGCCACAGGTCGCTCAGATTTCCTTCGCTGGCTGAAGAAGCTGCTCCAGAGCCTCCCCATAGCCACACATTGCCACTCGCGTCTGTCCAAAGTGTAGCGTTCGCGCGCGCTCCGGGAACGTTCGATGCCGCGGCTACGCCTTGTGTACCGTAGGTCGGCGCTACGGAGGTGGGTGAGCCGCTCATCCATGTCCATTCTTTGGTGGATGGGTTAAACATCCATAGGTCTTGGAAGATGTTGGGCGTTCCACTATTGACTGAAGTGGTTGTGGAATAGCCGAAGCCGCCAAATAGCCAGAGATTGCCACTGGCATCGATCGCGCCTGCGGCAGCCTCACGCGCTCCGGGAGCATTGCCTGCCGCAGCGATGCCTTGCGTGCCATAAACCCCAGCAGCATTGATGGAACTGGAGCCGCTGACCATTGTCCAAACCTGCGTCTTTGGGTTGAACTCCCACAAGTCATTCATGAAATAGGGGTTGCTGACGTACGAATTCGGTACACTGCCATTGTCCCCACCAAAGAGCCACAAATTTCCATTTTTATCCGTCCATGTGGTTGCGGCATAACGCGCGCTGGGCATGTTGCCGGATGGAGCTGTGGCTTTGAGAGTGTTGTACGCCGGCACAGTATCGGGGCCGCTCACCCAGGTCCACATTTTGGTGGAGGGGCTAAACTCCCATAAATCGTCCAAGAGTCCAAAATTTCCGTTGGCATCGAATCCGATGCCGCCGAAGAGCCAAAAATTGCCGCTGCTATCCGTCCAACTTGCAGCAGCCCGGCGGGCACCCGGAGTGTTGATGGCTGCTGCGGTTCCCATCGTGCCGTAGTACCCCGGTTCGTTCACAGCCCCGCTATACGAGCCGCCAACCCATGTCCATTGACTCTTGGCCATGAATGGGCCGCTGGGATTTTGACTGGGGTTAGGATTTGGATTGGACATGTTCGATCCACCACAGCCTGCAAGCAGGAGTGTTCCCAAAGCGAGTGAGCATGCTGAGGTTGTTACGATTCGAATCTTCACGGGCACAAACTCCTTTCCCTAGATGGACGGATCACGGTGAAATTAGTTACCCCAAAACCTGTACCGGCTCCCGGCGTCATCCTAGCGTGGATTTCTATATCTACGATAAGAAAATCGACCCACAGATTGGACGGAAATCCCACTCGATTCGTGCGTACGAGATAGGGTGTTTTTCAGCCAAGCAGGCCGCGAGTACGAACCCGGTGGCAGTGCAGGTCGTGCATCTGCATCCAGTACACTGGAGAGGTATCCCAGCAACTGCCATGCAGAAGGAACGGCCCGTGCACGCATCCAAAATCGCAGCAAAAGATTCTTCCGCGCAGCCCGCTGCGCAGGCCTCCACCATCGTTATTCTCGACTTCGGCTCGCAATACACGCAGTTGATTGCGCGACGGATTCGTGAGCAGAATGTTTTCTCGATCGTGCTGCCGTGTACGGCACCGATGGAACAGATCGAGGCGGCGAATCCGGCGGGCATCATTCTGTCGGGTGGGCCGTGTTCGGTGTATGACGTGGATGCTCCGCCAGCCGATGCGCGCGTGTTGGCGTTGGGCAAGCCGGTGTTGGGCATCTGTTATGGCCTGCAATTCATCACGCATCATTTAGGAGGCAAAGTCAGCTCTGCCACGCGGCGGGAGTATGGCCACGCCGAGGTGAAGTTGGTTGCGGAGACGCCGCTGCTCGCTGGCCTCGCCAAGCAGCAGCATGTTTGGATGTCGCATGGGGATGAGGCGCTGGAGTTGCCGCCGGGCTTTGTGCTGACGGCCAAGACGGACAACGCCGTGGCTGGCATTGCCGACGAGAAGCGCCGCATCTGGGCCGTGCAGTTTCATCCTGAAGTGCATCACACGCGCCAAGGCACGGAGTTGCTGCGCAACTTCTTGTTCCGCATCTGCGGCGTGGCTGCGGACTGGACGCCGGAACACTTCATCCAAACCACAGTCGAGCGCATTCGCCAGCAGGTGGGCGAAGGTCACGCGATCTGCGCGCTGTCGGGCGGTGTGGATTCTTCCGTGGCTGCCGTGCTGGTGCATCGCGCCATTGGCGATCGCCTGACCTGCGTCTTTGTGGACAACGGCGTGCTGCGCAAGAATGAATTTCAAAAGGTGCAGGAGAATTTGCGCGGGCATCTGGGGCTGAATCTGGTGGCGGTGGATGCGCGCGAACGATTTTTATCGCGGTTGGCTGGTGTGACCGATCCTGAGGCCAAGCGCAAGATCATCGGGCGCGAATTCATCGCCGTCTTTGACGACGAGGCACAGCGCATTGCGGAACATTCAGGCACGGTGGATTGGCTGGTGCAGGGAACGCTGTATCCCGATGTGATCGAGTCGTCGTCGGTGAAGGGGCCATCGCAGACGATCAAAAGCCACCACAACGTGGGCGGGCTGCCAGAGACGATGCAGTTGAAGTTGATTGAGCCGTTGCGCGACCTGTTCAAAGATGAGGTACGCCGCATGGGCCGCGACCTGGGCATGCCAGAGGAAATCTTGCAGCGCCAGCCCTTTCCGGGGCCGGGCTTGGCCGTGCGCATTTTGGGCGAGGTGACGGCCAGCCGCGTAGCTCTGTTGCAGGAGGCCGATGCGATTGTGGTGGAAGAGATCAAGGCCGCCGGGCTGTATACGAAGATTTGGCAATCCTTTGCCGTGCTGCTGCCAGTGCAGAGCGTGGGCGTCATGGGCGATCAGCGTACCTACGCAGCCACCTGTGCCGTGCGCGCCGTGCATTCTGAGGACGGCATGACCGCCGACTGGACACCGCTGCCGTATGAGGTGTTGCAGCGCATCTCCAGCCGCATTGTGAACGAGGTGCGCGGCATCAATCGGGTTGTGTACGACATCACATCCAAGCCGCCGGGCACGATTGAGTGGGAGTAGAAGCAGCGGCTGCCGTCTTTAGACGCAGAGATGTTGTTGGTAGACGAAGATTTTTCGGTTGGAATGTGCAGAAGTGGATGTACACTTTGACAACCGCTGGATGCAGATACAGTATGTGCCGAGTGGAAGTGAGCGGGGATCAAAAACGATAACCGCGTCCCGGCATAGGTACGAATATAGTTAGGCAATCCAGCTTTTTTGTAAATTTCTGAAAGAATTCTGCTACCATGACCGAAAATGAGATTCAGGAAGATGACCAGCACGCAACGGTTTCTTCCTCGCAACCGGCGGATCCGATTGAGTTGCGCACGGCGGTTCGGTTTCCTGTGAAATTGCCGGTGCAGGTTCGAGCGGGTCAAGGTGAAGAGATGGCAGAGACGATCAATATCTCTGCCAATGGCATGTTGTTTTCTTTTATGCGCTCTTTGGACAAAGGAAGCGCGATTGAGTTCGATTTAAAGCTCCCCGCAGGCGCTTTGGGCATGGAAAAAGATGTCGTGGTGCATTGCGTGGGGCGTGTGGTACGCTGCTATCGGAAGAGTGAATCAGACGCGGAGATCGCCGCGGTTATTGATGAGTACCAGATGTTGTCCTGAGGCGATATGGCTATAGAAATTCCGCAGCACACCCCCAATTCGGTCGGCATGGAAGTGCAGTCCCAAGATGAGATGGATCAGATGGGTGGCGTCCGTGTAATTCTGGCGGACACGCAGGCAATTTACCGTGTGGGCATCCGCAAAGTCTTTGCCGTCGAGGATGACATTCGTGTCGTCGCCCAAGCGGAAAACCACGCGGGGCTGTTGCTGGCCTTGGATCGCTATCCTGCGGATATTGTTCTGCTCGAAGGCAACCTGATCGGCAACACCGGTGACAGCATCCCAGAGATTATGCGCCGTGCTCCGGATGCCAAGATCATTGTGCAAGTGGTGGAGACCAAGGAGAGTAATATCGTGGATCTCTACCGCCGTGGTGTGCGCGGAGTGGTGGCGCGTTCGATCCCTCCCGATCTACTGGTGCGCTGTGTGCGCAAAATCGCCATGGGCGAGACTTGGATTGACAATCAGTCCGTGAGTTGGGTGATCGAGGCTTACCGTGCCCAGGCAAACCAACTGACCAGCCCCAAGACTCAGCCGCGTCTGACGCCGCGCGAACTGGAGATCATGGGCTGCATCACGCAGGGAATGCGCAACAAGGAAATTGCCTACAAGCTGGGAACCACCGAGCAGGTGATTAAAAATTATCTGCGCAAGATTTACGACAAGCTGGGTGTGTCCGACCGGTTGGAACTGGCGCTCTACTGCCTGCACCATCAAATCCTCAAGCAGCAAACGTTGACCACTGCATCTGCTGCGCTACCCGATTCTCTGGCCTCAGCTAGCCCGGTGCATCTGCCTGCACAGGTGACCTCCATCCGCAACCGGGCGTAAGGGCGGCATACGCGGTACACCCGTGTGTACTCTATTGCGCGATGGGTCGTCTGCCGTGTTTGTCCTTGCGCAGTTCCGGGTGGCGCGCGTCTTCCAGCAGGGAGATCATCTGAAAAAGCTCCTGTCGATTCAAATGTTCGAGCATCTTCTCCACGTTACGCTCCACCACCCCATCCAGATCTTTTAATTTTTCCAGACCGGATGCAGTGATGCGCGAAAGAACGATGCGGCGGTCTTTGTGATCCCGCTCACGTCGAATCAGGCCGCTGCGCTCCATTCGATCCAGTAAGCGTGTAATATCCGGAACTTGGCTGATGAGCCGCTCGCCAATTTCAGAGCAGGGGAGTGGGTGTGCACCCGCTCCGCGCAAGATGCGCAGCACGTTGTATTGCGTGTCCGTGATGCCGTACGGCTTCAGAATCAGGCGCTGCATGCGTTGGAGTTGGTCGGCGGTGCGCAACAGGTTCAGAAAGGCCTCCGCGTGCAGGCTGACGAAGGGAACGCTCTGGTGCAAATCCTGCTGGAGTACGCCACTGGTGCGGCGGGTGGATTTGGCAGCCTTGCGGCTGGTGGAGGAACGTGCGGGGGAGTTCGGTTGGCTGGGTCGCATGTTTGTGTGTTGCGGCCGAGACGTTTTAGCCCCGGCCACGGTGTCCTTTGCATTCTACTGACTATTGGAGAATTAGCTCAATTTCTAGAGTGATATGTACCTGGTTGTCAACTACTGCATCGCCCGACTTCAGCGTTCCGCTCCAAACCACGCCGAAGTCGCGCCGGTTGATGGTGGTAGTAGCCGTGAAGCCGCGGCGCGTCTTACCCCAGGGGTCAAGCTGATCTTTTCCTGTTGAATCCAAGGCTAGCGTGACCGGCTTGGTGATGCCGTGCAGGGTGAGATTGCCGATGAGCTGCCACTGTCCGTTGGTCTGCACCAGCTTGGTACTAACGAAGTGCATCGTAGGGAATTTGGCGACATCAAAAAAGTTGGGACCTTTCAGGTCTTTGTCGCGCATGGCATTGGTCGTGTCCACGGTCGTGGTGTCGATGGTGGCGTCCACGCTGGATTGCGCCATGTTCTTGTCGTCCAGAATGGCAGTGCCGGTGACACCGGAGAAGCTGCCGTGCACATTGGCGATGCCCATGTGCCGGACAGAGAAAAGCGCATCGGAGTGGGCGGGATCAATCTGCCAGTGGGTGGTTTGTGCGGCTGCTTGCAGACCGACTAGGATTGTCAGACCGCAGAGCGTGCGTTTCCAGAGAGATGCTTGCATGGGTTCCTCGGCAAAGTAGTTTGCGCCCGCGGGCGGTTTCCACACTCAATGTGAAAACGATATTTGTTATAACAAATAAATATGTGCCTGGCAAGGAAAATCTACTTCTGCGCGGTACGTATTGATTACAGGGCAAAACTGGGCGTGGACGCAAGCGACACATGCGGGCATTTGCGCATTTTCATGTCTAGGATTCACAAAATTTCCGGTGCTCCACTCCAGCGCGCTTTTAGTGGCGAGTCGGGGAGAAACAACAACTCTTTCCCACCGTAAGCAAGCGGATCGAAACGCTCCTAGCGCGTGGGTGAAAGGTGCTCGGTCAAAAATTGCGTCAATGCGGCGGAGGAAAACGTTGGCGACGTCACGGGAAAGACCGGCTTGTCACGCACGGCGCGGAGCAGACCTGCGGGCCAGTGTGAGCCGTTCGTATTTGGAGGGGAAGTAAGCACGATGGCGTCTGCACGATCGAGAAAATATTGTGCCGATGGTTTGAAGTCAGAGCTGGACGGGTTCAACACCGATAGATACAGGTCAGGCCGCAGAAAACGCAGCACACTGTTGGATTCGAAGATGGAATTTTCGGCGCGATCGAGTTCTTTGCGGATGCGCGGCATGGCCTCGGCCAGATAACCTTGGCGCGTGCGCACCCAAAAGGATCGCGCCGCGCCTGCCTGCAAAAAGCGCGCGCTATCTGTGCCGGTCGCGGCATCGTGCTCCTCTGAAATCGCTACGGTGTGGCTGGCGGTTTCGCACGCACACGGCTCTCCATGGGCGGAGCAGAGGCCGTGGCCGTACTGCGTGATTTTGAAGGCGGTCCAGTGGTACTGCGGCAGCGCGGCGATGATGCCCGCAACGACAGAGGTCTTGCCAATGTTGCGCGTGTGTCCACCGACGACGACAACGGCCACGGCTAATCCTTCGTTCGCCGCGAGAGCCGCGCCAGAGCAGCCAGGGATTTGAGGTAGTCGCGCAGCGGCTGTGCAGGGCGTCCCCAAAATATAGCGCCGGGACCGCGCAGCTTTTTTTGGCTCAGCACGCCTGCGCCGCCGCCTAAGATTACTTGCGGGCCAATCTCAGCGTGTTCCCCCACTCCAACTTGTCCGCCGAGAATCGCGCCATCGCCCACGCTGCTGCTGCCAGAGATGCCGGTTTGTGCGGCGATGACCACATTGCGGCCCACGCGCACGTTGTGGCCGATGTGCACC
>JAJZCX010000034.1 GCA_021851625.1 Acidobacteriota bacterium
GCCGGGCATGGTCATCACCGTTGAGCCGGGTATTTACATCCCCAAGCGCTTTGGCATTCGCATTGAGGACATGGTGCTGGTCACCGAGAGCGGCCATAAAATTCTGACGCGCTCACCCAAGGCATTGGTGGAGTTGTAGCCGCGCATCGGGACGGCCCCCGGGCCAGTTTCCCCGCGTGGGCATTCCAGAATCATGGCTCAGCATCTATACTGACCAGAGTGTTCCACAGACTACTTTTGAACCTTCAAGGCAGATGCAGGAGAGCGGAATGAACGCAGCACAAATCCAGGCACTCAAGGAATTGATTGAGCTACTCAAGCAGAGCGAGATCGGCGAGTTTTCGCTGGAACAGCAAGATCTGAAGGTGAGCTTGAAATTTTCTGGCGCAGAGGCGGCCAACGCCGCTGGAGCGGTGGATTTGGCGCAGGTGGCGCGGCTGTTGGGGACCGCACAGGCTCCAGCTCATGTGGCCCCGGTACATGCCAGCCACGCCGCTGTACACACGCCCGCTGCCGCCAGCGCCGATGCGGGGCTGCACACGGTCAAGTCGCCGATGGTGGGTACATTTTATGAAGCGCCTTCGCCCGGTGCAACTGCCTTTGCCAAGGTGGGTGATGTGGTCGAGTCCGGCCAAGTGCTCTGCATCGTGGAAGCCATGAAGCTGATGAATGAGATTGAGTCCGACGCCGCCGGAGAGATCGTGCAGCGCTTGGTCTCCAGTGGGCAGCCGGTGGAGTATGGCCAGCCGCTCTTTTTGATTCGTCCGCGCTAAGCGTGCTTTACAAAATTTTCGCAAGCGAGTGAGTCGTACCGCCTATGTTTCGTAAAGTATTGATCGCCAACCGGGGTGAAATCGCGCTGCGTGTCATCTGCGCCTGCAAGGAGTTGGGCATTCGCACGGTGGCCGTCTACAGTGAGGCCGATCGTAATTCGCTGCATGTGCGCTTTGCCGATGAAGCCATCTGCATTGGCCCGCCGCGCTCAGCCGAGAGCTATCTGAACGTGCCCGCTGTCATCAGCGCCGCAGAGATTGCCGATGTGGACGCGATTCATCCCGGCTACGGACTGCTTAGCGAGAACGCCAACTTCGCCGAGGTCTGCCGCGCATCGAACATTAAATTCATCGGCCCGCCGCCAGAGGTGACGCGGCTGATGGGCGAAAAAGAAAAGGCGCGCATGGCCATGAAAAAAGCCAAGGTGCCGATTCTGCCCGGCTCCGAGGGCGTGATCCAGAGCGAGGATGAGGCCATCGCCTGGGCCAAGAGCGTCGGCTTTCCTGTGATTTTGAAGGCTTGTGCAGGCGGCGGCGGACGCGGTATGCGCGTGGTTCGCAGTGCGGATGAGCTGCCCAATCTCTACCGCGCGGCCAGCACCGAGGCGCAGAATGCCTTCGGCAACGGCGATCTGTACATGGAAAAATTCATCGAGCGCCCACGCCACATTGAATTTCAAGTGCTGGCCGATGAGCACGGCAACGTGGTCTCGCTTGGCGAGCGCGAATGCTCCATTCAACGCCGCCATCAGAAGCTCATCGAAGAGTCGCCCTCGCTGCAAGTCACGCCCAAGCTGCGCGAGGAGATCGGCGCAACGTTGAAAAGGTCGCTCAGCAATATTGGCTATATGAATGCGGGCACGGTCGAGTTCCTGATGGATGAGGACGGCCAAATCTACTTCATCGAAATGAACACGCGCATTCAGGTCGAGCACCCGGTTACGGAGATGGTCACCGGCATCGATCTGGTCAAGGCGCAGTTGCGCATCGCTGCTGGGGAAAAACTCAGCTCCATTTTGCCGAAACAAGTGGAGATGCGCGGCCACGCCATCGAGTGCCGCGTCAACGCCGAGCACCCGGAAAAGTTCACGCCCTCGGCGGGCAAGATTCATACCTTCAACGTGCCCGGCGGCAACGGCGTGCGCGTGGAGACGGCCCAGTTTGCCGAAGGCGTGGTGCCACCGTATTATGATTCGCTCATCGCCAAGCTGATTGTGCATGGCACGGATCGCGCCGAGGCCATTGCCCGCATGGAGCGCGCGCTGGGCATGTTCATCGTCGAGGGCATTCACACCACGATCCCGCTGCATCGCAGAATCTTTGCGGATGAGGAGTTTCGCAGCGGAACCTTCGACACCAAGTTCATGGAGCGCTTCTTCGAACGCGAAAAAGAAGCCCGCGAAAAATTGCAGGAACAGGTGCTGGCCTAAAGACTGCGCAATCCATGGATGTGTCATTCCGAGCGAGCGTAGAGAGTCGAGGAATCTGCGGTTCGTGATGTGTGCGATATTTGTGCAAGAAATAAAGACCGCAGATCCCTCGGCTGCGGTCACTGCGTGACCTTCGCTCGGGATGACAAGACTTCGGTAGGTTGGTCTTAGTCTGTTGATGTCAAGCAACACAAAGACACTTTGTCATTCCGAGCGAGCGCAACGAGTCGAGGAATCTGCGGTCTCTTCTGCGACTGCAACGAATACGTTTTGCGCCGCAGTGATATTTTCATTCCATTGCTTATGCCCAACATCCATGCCAAGTCGTGTCCACGCCTCTATCCAATTTTGGATGCAGGTTTGCTGCGCGCGCGTGGCGTGGATCTGACGGACTTCGCCGCATCTTTACGCGCGGCGGGCGTGGAGTGGCTGCAATATCGCAACAAGCAGGGCGGGGAAGCGGAGATTCTGCGCGAGGCCGCAACCATTCGCACCATTTTTACCGATACATCCACGCGGCTGATTCTGAATGATTATGCCCATCTTCTGGCGCGCGCTGGATTTGCCGGTGTGCATGTTGGTCAAGGCGATTTGGCTCCAGCCGCTGCGCGTGCGCAGATCGGTGCAGGTGCAATGATCGGCGTCTCCACGCACACGTTGGAGCAGGCGCTGGCTGCCGACGCCAGCGATTGCGACTACATCGCCTGTGGCCCGATCTTTGCCACGACGAGCAAGGAAAATCCCGACCCGGTGATTGGGTTGGAGGGCGTGCGCAGCATTCGCCGCAGAACCAGCAAGCCGCTGGTGGCCATCGGCGGCATCACGCGCGCCAATTGTCGCAGCGTCATCGATGCAGGTGCGGACGCGGTCGCTGTCATCTCGGACTTGCTGCCGGTGCAGGGAAGCGCAAGCACTGCGCAACAGATTGCAGAAGAATTTCTCGCCCTGCTGCACGCCTGAATCACGAAATGGCAGTCTTCCGTTACGAGGAGTCATTCTGAACGGAGTCCGCGCATGTGGACGCAGCGAAGAGTCCAGAGGGTGACGGCTGGCTGGATGTAGCGCGTGGATTCTCTGGATTCTTCGCTGCGCTCAGAATGACTCCTCGCACGGCGAAAATCATCGCACAATCAACACGCTTGTCATTCCGAGCAAGCGCAGCGCGTCGAGGAATCCACGGTTTTATTGGAAACCATCGTCGCACAGGTCGATAAGGCTCTGTCCAACTCTGCGCGGATGCGATAGCCTGTCAGCAAAGCATTTCATTGTCTGCCGAGGATTCTTCATGGCGAAACTCTCCGCGACCAAGCCCATCTCTGTCCTGTTGCAAGAGGCCGAGCATGTGGGCGAGCACACCCTCAAGCGCGTGCTGGGGCCGTTTCATCTGGTGATGCTGGGCATTGGCGCGATTATTGGCGCGGGCATCTTCGTGCTCACCGGGCAGGCCGCCGCGCAACATGCCGGGCCGGCGGTTGCGCTCAGCTTTGTGGTGGCCGGCGTTACCTGCGCGCTCACTGCGCTTTGTTATGCGGAGTTCGCCTCGCTGATTCCCATCGCTGGCTCGGCCTACACGTACGGTTACGCCACGCTGGGCGAGTTGGTGGCCTGGATCATCGGCTGGGACTTGGTGCTGGAGTATGCCTTCGCCGCGGGCACGGTCGCATCCGGTTGGAGTGGATATTTCGTTAGCTTGCTCGACGATTTTCACATCCACATTCCGCCACAACTGACAGCGACCTACGGCAATGCGATGTATCTTTACCAAGGCCACTGGGTGCTGCGATCGGCTCTGCCCACGGGCGTGGATGTGTCCGCGTTGCCGCACGCCATGGGCATCTTCAATCTGGTTGCGTTCCTCGCCGTGCTCGCCATGACGGCGGTACTGATCGTTGGCATTGAAGAGTCGGCCAAGTTCAACACGGCGATTGTGGCCATCAAACTTTCCGTGGTGGGAATTTTTCTCGTCATCGGCGCAGGATTTTTATTGCAGCATCCGCATCTGGCCGCAGCGAACTGGCACCCTTTCATTCCGCCCGCGCAAGGGCCGGGACGCTTCGGACTTGGTGGCATCACGGCGGGCGCGGCTTCCATCTTCTTCGCCTACATCGGCTTTGATGCTGTCTCCACCGCTGCGCAAGAGGCGAAGAATCCCCGGCGCGACATGCCCATCGGCATTCTTGGCTCGCTGGTGGTTTGCACGGTGCTCTACATATTGGTTGCGCTGGTGCTGACGGGCCTGGTCAGTTATCACTCGCTCGACGTGGCCGACCCCGTTGCCGTCGGCATCGACGCCACTGGCGTGCGCTGGGGCAGCATTCTGGTCAAGTTGGGCGCGGTCTTTGGCTTGGGCACGGCCATGCTGGTTATGCTGCTCGGCCAGAGTCGAATCTTCCTCTCCATGTCGCGCGATGGTCTCATCTGGAAGTGGGCCAGCAAAATTCATCCGCGCTTTCGCACGCCGTATGTTTCGAATCTGGTTGTGGGTATCGCTGTGGCCTTCATGCCTGCGTTGCTGCCCATTGACCGGCTCAGTGAATTGGTGAACATGGGCACACTGCTGGCCTTCGCCATTGTTTGCGCCGGGGTTTGGATTCTGCGCCGCAAGCATCCTGACATGCCGCGCCCCTTCAAAACTCCGCTGGTGCCGTTGGTGCCGATCTTGGGAATTCTCTCGGCCTTCTATTTGATTTGGGTGCTGCCGCTGCTGACCAAAGAGATTGTAGTGCTCTGGCTGTTGGTGGGGCTGGTGATTTACTTCACCTACAGTGTGAAGCACAGCGCCGTGCAAAAGGCCCTGCGCAACGATTGATGCCTACGCGCGCGGCTACTGTCGCGCGCGTCTGGATTTCACGTCAGAAGCAATCTCACCATCACGAATGTGCACCACGCGGTGCGCGTAGTCGGCGATGTCCGGCTCGTGTGTGACCAGCACGATGGTGTTGCCGCGCGCGTGCAGATCATCGAAGAGCGCCATAATCTCCACGCCAGTCTTCGAGTCGAGGTTGCCCGTTGGCTCATCGGCCAGAATGATGGAGGGACGATTGACGAGCGCGCGCGCAATGGCCACGCGCTGCCGCTGACCGCCAGAGAGTTCATTGGGCCTGTGCATCATGCGGCTGTCCAAGTTTACTGAGCGTAACGTGGCTTTGGCGCGTTCGATGCGCTCCTCGGCGGGCGTGCCGTTGTAGATCAGCGGCAGTTCCACATTATGCAATGCCGTGGCGCGCGCCAGCAGGTTGAAGGTCTGAAAGACGAAGCCAATCTCCTTGTTGCGGATGCGCGCCAACTCATCATCGTTCAGATCGCTCACCAAATGACTGTTGAGCCAGTAGCGGCCTTGGCTCGGCGTGTCCAGGCAGCCGATTAAATTCATCAGCGTGGATTTTCCAGAGCCGGATGGCCCCATGATGGCGACATATTCGTTGTGCCGGATGCGCAGGTTGACCCCGCGCAGCGCCTGCACCTGCGGCTCCGACCCCATGTCGTAGGTCTTCCAGAGGTTCTCAACAACGATCACCTCATCTGCGCCGGGGCCTGCACTCATCGCGTCTGCTTCTGGAATCAATGTCTCCGTGCTCATGCCTCTCCCGAACTTCTACAACATGTCTTCAGCGTAACTCCATTATGAGCCTGCCGTCGTGCTCTGCTTACGAACTGGACGACGAGTCGTCGCTGTTGCTGCTATCCGAGCTGCCCGCGGGCGCTTCTTTCTGCTTCTTCACCTGCGTGCCTTCTTTCATGGAGCGCAGCACGCGATACGGGCCAGTGACGATTCTGTCGCCCGGCTTCAGCCCTGATGTGACCTCAATGTTCGTTGTGCCGGTGATGCCCGTTTGCACAGGAACGAAAAACGCACGTTCACGCCGACCATCCTGACGAATGACGAAGACTCCTTGCACCTGTTGTGCCTGCTGCGGATCGGAGTCTAGCGCTGTGTCCACTTTCTGCGGGTCTTGTTTGCCTTGTGCTGGCGGCACGCGCAGCGTCAGTGCCTGAATCGGAATCACCAACACGGATTGCTTGGTTGCCGTAATGATTTTCGCTGTTGTGGAAAGACCCGGACGCAGATCATCGGATGGATTATCCAGCGTGACGACGACCTTGAAGTCCTTGGCCTCTTCCGTGCCGCTGGTGCTTTGGCTGGTGGCCACGCCAGAGGAGCGCAGCAGCGCCTGATCGCCGACCTCGGTTACATGGCCTGCAAAGACCTTGCCCGGCAGCGCGTCCACTGTGACCTCAGCGGGCTGGCCCAGCGTCACGTTGGCAATGTCGGTCTCGTCCACCTTCACCTCTGCGGTGACGACGGACATATCCGCCAGCGTCATCAGCGTGCTGCCCTCGGTGTTCTGAATGCCCGGCACAACGGTTTCACCCTCGCGCACCGGCTCGTTGGTCACAAGCCCGTCGAACGGAGCGATGCTGATGGTGCGGTTCAACTCATCATTGTTGCTGCGCAGTGTGGCTTCATCGCTAGCCAACTTGGCTTTGCTGGATGCGGTCTGCGCCTGAGCCTGAACCACGGAGGCCTGCATCTGCGCCACCTTGGCCACATCCACGTCATAGGCAGCTTTTTTGGAGTCAAAGTCCTGCCGCGCGATCAACGCATCCTTATAGAGTGCTTCCGCGCGCTGGAAGTCCATCTGCTTTTGCACCAGATCGGCCTTGGCGTTTTCCAGATTCGCCACGGACACCTTTTCGTTGGCGATGGCCGCAGTCACATCTTTGCTGGCCGATGCAATCGTGTCCTGTTGTGCTTCCACTGTGGCCGATTGTTGAATGTTCTCCACTGTGGCGACCACCTCGCCCTTGCGCACATGGTCGCCTTCCTTGGCGTAGAGGTGTGTGATGCGCCCAGTCACCAACGCGCCCACGTTCACATATGTCTTGGGCTTGATTTGCCCCGTGCCGCTCACAGTGGCTTGCAGATTCTGAATGGCCGCTGTGCCCATCTGCACCTGGGTTGTGTGCGCATTGCCCTGATAAATGGTCAGACCGACAATCGCGCCGCATAGCGCCACAGCCACCAGGACAATCAGTAGAATTTTTTTTCTGCTCATTCCATCTCACCGCATCTGTGTCAGATTGAAAACGCTGCGCGCCGCAGGGCAAGCCGGTGTCCGCATGTGTTTGGATACGCGCGCTGCCTGCGGAAAGTTCCAGCGCACCCTACAAAAAGAGCGGCATGCTGCCCCGCCCTCATTGTAGCTGTTGGCTTGTGGAGTCCCTGCCTGACGCTTGCTTGAAAGTCCTGCCACAATGTCCATACAATCAGAGATGGCCCAATAGGAGTAGCCGCTCTACCTATGTTCCGTTCCAAATTCCTCAGTTTTGTTGTTCTGGCTGGTTGTGTGTTGCCTTGTTTGCACGCGCGGCAGTCTTTGGCGCAGGATTCCACCTCGCCGGATTCGATCTCGGCGGATGCCTCCAGTGCGGATGCTGCACCCGTGGACCCGCTCCATCGCAAGCTTTCAGACAAAGAACGTTTGAGCCAGCAGAAGGCTCTGCGTCAGGAGCTGAAAGGCCCCTACAAAAAGTGGCTGGATCAGGACGTGCGCTGGATCATTACCGATCAGGAGCGCAGGGCATTCATGTCCTTGAGTAATGATGAGGAGCGCGACAACTTCATTGAACAATTTTGGCGCCGTCGTAACCCTGATCCAGAATCGCCTGACAACAGCTACCGCGAAGAACATTACCGCCGCATTGCCTACGCCAACGAGCATTATTATGCAGGTGAACCGGGCTGGATGACGGATCGGGGACACATTTATATCGCCTACGGTGCTCCCGACAGCATTGATTCCCACCCCACTGGCGGTTTGTATAACCGCAAATATGAAGAAGGCGGCGGCACCACCACCACCTTCCCCTTTGAAGACTGGCACTACAAACATATCGATGGCATCGGCGACAACGTTGATATTGAGTTTGTCGATACATGCCAGTGCGGTGAATATCACATGACCTACAACAAAGGCGAAAAGGATGCGCTGCTGCATGTCCCTGGCGCAGGCCTCACCAATGCAGAGGAATTGGGCCAAGCGAAGAAATCCGACCGCGTTAATAGCATGTTTGGCTTGTATGACAGGGGAACTGGTCCCGGTGCTTCCGATCAAGCCAAAGAATTTGACGTGATGGATCAATACTACAAACTGCTGGCACCGCCGCCGATCAAATTTACCGACTTGGAAGAGTTCATGACCAGTCACAAAGTGCTGACCGGTCCATTCTTCCCCTTCGATGTCCGTACGGATTTCGTTCGCGTCACCGACGACACGGTGCTTGTGCCCATCACACTGCAAATTCACAACCGCAACATTACCTTCAATACGAAGGATGGTGTATCGAAGGGAATCGTTCACATTCTGGGTCGTGTCTCCACCATTACCGGTCGCATTGTGCAGACATTTGAGGATACGGTGGAAGTGGACCAGCCGGCAGAACTGTTGCAGCAGACCATGAAGAGCGACTCGGTGTATTGGAAGGCTCTACCGCTGCGTCCGGGCCGCTATCGCCTCGATATCGTCATTAAAGATGTCAACAATCAGGAGCACGTGGGCACATATGCTCGCGCCTTGGACGTCCCGCAGTATGATGACGACCACCTTGCCGCCTCATCGCTTATCTTAGCTGACAAAATGGAACCTGTTCCCACGCGTCAAATCGGTGCAGGAAATTTTGTCATTGGCAACACATACGTCCGCCCACGTGTTAGTTCCTCTGCAGCCAAGCCGGCCAGCTTCCATCGCAATCAGAATCTCAACTTCTGGATGCAGGTCTATAACCTAGGCATCGATACCAAGTCCAAGCACAATGACGCGATGCTCGATTTCCAAGTGGTCAGTATGGATACACAAAAAATGTTGCTGAATACAACGGAGCCTACATCGAAGATCAACGCCAACTCCGATCAGGTCACCGTGGAAAAAACCCTGCCGTTGGCCAGCCTGCTCCCCGGCAAGTACAAGGTCACCATTCAAGTGCATGACGATGTGACCAAGCAGCAGTTGCAGCAGTCCGCTCCATTTGAAGTGGAACCGTAGCGGAGCAGCCGCCTCAGACACGCAGCGCATTCTGCCTGCGTGTCTACCGTTCCGCACACGCTGCGTTGTCAGAGCGTGGGGTGGGAAATCGCCAACGGTGTAGTATGCAGCGCGTGGTTTCTCAGTGGAAAATGCACGAGTATAAGTGCTTCCGCTCCGCGTAGGTCTGTGGTATTCTCTTTATGAAGTTCTCTGCATCTTCTGCATGGAAATTTCTTCGCACATGCGCTCCCGCGCATCAGGTTTGGACGCGTAGCTCAACTGGCAGAGCATTCGACTCTTAATCGACAGGTTGGTGGTTCGATTCCACCCGCGT
>JAJZCX010000035.1 GCA_021851625.1 Acidobacteriota bacterium
CCTTTGGCGCTGCGCGGCTCCAACAGCGCGTAGTCAATGCTGATGTTCTCGCACTGCGGATACAGCGCGGCAAATTTGGCTGCGAACTGCGGCGTACCGTGGCTGGCGGCGATCTCTTCCAGATACGGAGCGGTCTCTGGCAAGTGTTCGCGCACGGCCTCTGCCAGCGTGCGTGCCGACCAAAGGAAGATGCCGCTGTTCCAAAAATAATTGCCCGCGCTGATGAACTCCTCTGCGCGCTCGCGGTTGGGTTTTTCGGTAAAGCGGCGCACGCGGATTGCACTGCCGCTCAGGTGCTCGCCGGTTTCGATGTAGCCATAGCCAGTTTCTGGGCGCGTGGGGCGAATGCCGAGCACAACAATGGTGTCCGGTTGCGCAGCCAATGCACAGCCTTGCAGCAGGAGCGCGCGCAGTCGTTCCGCATCGCCAATCACGTGATCGGCAGGGAAGATGCCGAGAATTGCATCCGGCGCAGTGCGCTCCAGCAGAAATGCGGCCAGACCCGCAGCAGGAGCGGTGTTGCGCGCGACGGGTTCAGACAGAATCTGCGTCGCGGGCAGACCCAGGATTTGGTTGGAGATGATGGACTGCAAGTCCTGACTGGTAATCACCCAGAAGCGATCGAGTGCAGCCAGCGGCAACAGACGACTAACCGTCTGCTGCAACATGCTGTGCTCTCCGTCCAAAGCCAAAACTTGCTTGGGCTGGCTGCGACGGCTGCGCGGCCAAAAGCGTGTGCCGCTGCCGCCGGCAAGAATGATAGGACGAAGATCAATGTTGGAAGTCATGTCGTGCGTGCCAATGGCTACTGTATGGTAGCGGACGAAGTGGATGCAGGTCGAATGTTGCGGCCTGCGCAACAAGCACGATTTGATACGAGAATCTGAGCATTTTCGGCCAGAGGTTCATGGCTGGGAAAGAATCACGGCCCTACGCTCATCCCACTTAAAAATTTGTGAAGCCTGCATAGGAAAACGTTCTAACGCGGGACGGCACGCAAAATCTCCAACGGAGTGCTCGTTGATCCGGTGGCGCGCATCTGCCAAGCAGCGGTGCAGGCGGGCACAAGGACCATTTCGCCGCGATGGAGTGCAATGGGGTCGCAGCCTTCTGCTTGTAACTCTCCGCTGCCACTGGCGGCAAAGAGCAATTGTGCCGCCGGATGTTTGGCTTCCTGCGCAAAGGCGCGTGGCGCGGCGTTCGGTTGCAGCGCAAAACGATCCACGCGGAAGTACTGCGACTCGACGAGCAGGGTGGAATCGGCCAGTGCGCGCGGGACAACTTTGCCAGCTTGCGTCTGCAGGCGCAGAGCGCGGAAGCTCTCTTCCAAGTGCAATTCCCGCGGACGTCCGTAGTCGTACATGCGGTAGGTCATGTCTGAATTCTGCTGCGTCTCCAACAGCACCAGTCCCGGTCCGATGGCGTGCACCGTACCCGCATCGACGAAGATCATGTCCCCCTTGGCAACGGGCAGCCAGTGCAGCAAGGACTCCAGCGTCTGCTGCTCGATGGCGGTGCGCACCTGCGCCTCCGTTACTCCGGGTAAAAAGCCCAGCGCTACGGTCGCGCCCGGCGCGGCATCGAGCGCGTACCAGCACTCCGTCTTGCCGTGCGGCTCGCCATGCAGGCGCGCCAGCGCGTCATCGGGATGCACCTGCACGCTCAACTTTTCCTGCGGAAAGAGCACCTTCATCAGCAGCGGAAAGCGCTCGGCATGGCTGGCGTCTGCACCCAACAACTCCGTGCGATGCTCCGCAAAGATCTGAGCCAGCGCCGTGCCCACGTGCGGACCGGAGTCCACCGTGCAATCGTCCCCGCTCAGCCAGACTTCGCCGATTGGCTCCTCACCTACGGTGTAGCTGTACCAAGGCGCAAGATCGCGCACACCCCAGATACGCGTACGAAACCAAGGACGAAGGCGGAAGGGAGTCAATTGAGCCATTGGCGTTCCAATCACAAAAGATAACGTTCTCTTCTACTGTATATGGATACCGATGCGTGCTGAAAGCCCCTGTGCGCGGTACAGTGGGAGTGCCCACGAGGAGGGATTGTCCCGTGCTTTCTATTTTCCATAGCCCAAGAGTTTCCCTTGCGCTTGCAGCCACACTGCTAATCGCCCACCCGCTTGCGAGCCAGAGCGACACGCCCGCCGTCCACCAGCAGCGCGCCAAGCTGTTGGCACAGGTGCAGCAAGTCGATCACAGCGGCCCATTCGCGCCCAGTTGGGATTCGCTCGCTCATTATCAAATTCCCGACTGGTATCGCGATGCCAAGTTTGGCATCTTCATTCACTGGGGCGTTTATTCGGTGCCCGCCTTTGCGAATGAGTGGTACCCGCGCAACATGTATCAGAAAGATTCGCGCGAATACAAGCACCAAGTCGCCACCTATGGGCCGGAGACGCAGTTCGGCTACAAGGATTTCATTCCGCAATTCACCGCAAAGAACTTTGATCCGCAAGCGTGGGCCAAGCTGTTCAAAGCCTCCGGCGCTCGCTATGTGATCCCCGTGGCGGAGCATCACGACGGCTTCGCCATGTATGACTCCGACCTGAGCGAGTGGACGGCAGTCAAGATGGGGCCGAAGCGCGATGTGGTGGGTCAGATCGCCCAGGCCGTGCGCGCCGAGGGTCTGCACTTTGGCCTCTCCACGCACCGCGAAGAACATTATTGGTTCTTTGACGGCGGCTTCTTGTACCCATCGGATGTGCAGTCGCAAAAGTATGCGTCTCTCTACGGCTATCCCGTACCTGCGGGCCAGGTACAGAACATCGATGTGGCCAAAGACACCACCATCCCACCCAAACTTTTCTTGCAGGACTGGCTGGCGCGCGACGCGGAACTCATCGAAAAATACAAGCCCGATGTCGTCTACTTCGATTGGTGGATTAATAAGCCCCAGTATGCACCCTACCTGCAACGCTTCGCGGCCTTTTACTACAACTACGCCGCCGCGCATCAGGGAACCGCGGTCATCAACTACAAGCAGCAGGCGATGCCGGAAGGCACCGCCGTGCTGGATGTGGAGCGCGGCCAACTGGCCGGTACGCGCGCTCTGGCCTGGCAGACAGATACCTCCATCAGCGATCAATCTTGGGGTTACGTCGAGCACGATACATACAAACAGCCGGGCGCACTCATTCAACAATTGGCGGACATCGTCAGCAAGAACGGCAATTTGCTGCTGAACATTGGCCCGCGTTCGGATGGAACCATCCCGGAGCCGGTGCAGCGAACCCTGTTTGGCATGGGGCGCTGGTTGAGCATGAATGGCGATGCGATCTATGGAACGCGGCCTTGGACGCAGTTCGGCGAAGGCCCCACGCAGGTTGCTGCCGGATCTTTTCACGACACGCAGACCCAACCGTACACCGCCGCGGACTTTCGCTTTACGACACACTTCGACAAAGACGAAAAGGATCTCTACGCGATTGAGATGGCGCGGCCAGAGGATGATTGGGCTGTCATTCAGGCATTGAACGCAAAGACTGGCCCGCAGGTGCGCGACGTGCATCTGCTCGGCTACGCAGGCAATTTGGAATGGAAGCAGCAGGCCGATGGGCTGCACATCCATCTGCCCGCCGATGTACGCGACGAGTACGCCTACGCCTATCGCATCGTGTTGCAATAAAAAAAACGGCCCGCGCGGGAAACCACTCCCATGCGGGCCGTTTGGATTTTCTATTGCGAATCGGTCGCCCCGGTCTGCGCCAGTTCCACGATTATGCGGGCACGGTTTCGGATGCCTTCACCTTGACTGGCGTCAGCCAACCAAAGCGATCCGCCTTCTTGCCGGATGTGATGGCAAAAAACTCGTCGGCCAACTTCTGAGTGATGGGCCCAGTCTTGCCGTCCTTGACCAGAATGCGATCCACGGAGCGGATCGGAGTCACCTCCGCCGCCGTGCCGGTGAAGAAAACCTCATCGGCAATGTAGATCATCTCGCGCGGCAGGGATTGCTCCACGATCGTGTAGCCCATCTCGCGCGCCAGTTGGAGAACGGAGTCGCGCGTGATGCCCGACAGAATCGAATCGCCGAGCGGCGTGGTGTACAGAACACCGCCGCGCACCAGGAAGAGATTCTCGCCAGAGCCTTCCGACAGAAAGCCGTTCACATCGAGCGCAATGCCTTCGGAGTAGCCATTCACGGCTGCCTCCATGCGGATCAACTGCGAGTTCATGTAGTTCGATCCGGCCTTGGCCATCGACGGCATGGTGTTCGGTGCCAGCCGATTCCAAGAGGAGATGCAAACATCGGCGGCATCACCCGCCACGTACTTGCCCCAAGGGAAATTGGCGATGTAAACATCGATCGGGCTGCCGATGGGGCTAACGCCAATCTCGCCGTAGCCGCGAATGGCAATGGGCCGCAGATAGCAGGGCGCAACGCCGTTGGCCTCGACTAACTCGACGGCTGCTGCGTTCAATTGCTCCAGCGTGTAAGGCAATTCCATGCGGTAAATCTTGGCCGAATCCAGCAGGCGCTGCATGTGCTCCGACAGGCGGAAGATGCCCGCGCCGTTGGGCTGCTGATAGCAGCGAATGCCTTCAAATACGGACGAGCCATAATGCACCACGTGCGACATCACGTGAATGTTGGCCTGCTCCCATGGGATGAGCTTTCCGTTGCGCCAGATGTTTTTCGTTGTCTGAATCGGCATGCGTGCTGCGGCTCCTCTTCCAAGCGTCTCAAGGGCTGGAATCTTTGATTCTAGCAGGTGCGCGCCCTCCCGCCGCCGCTCGCAGGGCTAGGTCAGCCCCGATGGGCGGGAGTGTGGCGCATGGACGAGAAACACACGGGCGCATCCTATGCGATGGAAGCGAAGATACGCGGCTCTGGCAATGTCTCTTGCAGCGGAGGTTTCGACATGGACGGAAAGGATTCCGTTTTGCGCACAGATGAGGCGGAGACGGAATCATCCAAGCGGAACTGCGCGACCATGCGGTCCAAATCCACGGCCAGCGTGTTTAAGCGCTGACAAGCGGCGGCGGACAGATGTGCACCCTCGGCGGTTTCGGCCACGGTGTTGGCGATGGAATCCATGTTGCGGTTGATCTCTTCTGTGGCGCTGGTCTGCTGCGTGGCGGCTGTGGCAATCTGGCTGACCATGTGCTGCACTTGCTCGGCAGAGGTGATGATCTGTAGCAGGGATTCTCCGGCACGCTGCGCGCTAGTGACGCCCAACTGCACCTTTTCCCCACTGGAGACCATGGCTGCCGCGGCCTGCTGCGTCTCCTGCTGAATGGCCCGCACCATGCTTTCAATTTCCTTGGTGGATTGCGCCGTGCGTTCGGCCAGTTTGCGCACCTCGCTGGCGACAACGGCAAAGCCCCGGCCATGTTCGCCAGCGCGCGCGGCCTCAATGGCCGCGTTCAATGCCAGCAGGTTTGTCTGGGATGCGATCTCTTCAATCATGCTGGTGATGTGCCCGATCTGTCCGGAGCGCTCATTCAAGCTGGAGAGTTTTTCTCCAGCTTCATTGGCATACTCAGCCACGGAGCGCATCACATGCACGGCCTCCTCGACAATCATGCCGCCATTGCGGGCCACTTCTCCGGCCTCCATGGTGCGCTCGGCGGCGCGGTGGGAGCTGTCGCGAATTTCACGGATTGTGGCGGCCATCTCCTGCATGGTTGTGGCCATCTGCGCGGTCTGGTGCTTCTGTGTCTCTGTGCTGGAGGCCGATTGCTGCGCGATGGCGGCGATGCCCTCCGTGCTTTCCAACACCTGGCGCGAGCCTTGCATCACACTGGCCAAGGTCTGCGAGATGCGCGCCAGTGAGTCGTTGAGCGTCGCGCCCATCTGCCCCAAGTCATCGGAGTTCGTCACAGTCACGCGATGCGACAAATCTCCCTCGCCCAAGCGCTCCATGGCGTATTCCAGCGGGTGCAGGCTGCGCCGAATCGACTGTGAGAACCAAAGCGAAACACCCAGACCGGCAAAGACCATCAGACCGAGGGTGGACACCATGATCGTCTGACTCACATGGCCTAGGTGCAACGCATCCTGTGCCCAATGCTCGCCGCGCAAACGACTACTGTTCGCCAGCGCATTTTCCAACATGTCGCGCTCGGTCACCCGTGGCAACACCTGCGACTTATACATGTCCCAAGCATCCAGCTTGCGTCCAGACTCACTCAACGTGCGCGCCTGCTCCCATGCGGCCATCAACTGCCCCTGCTTGCGCGCCAATTGCGTCAGGGTTGCGTCGTCGGAAGGAATCAACTTGCGGTATTGTTCGCGGATCTGCGTCAGATCATTGTCGTCCTGTTCAATCAGCGCCTCCTGCTGCGACATCTGCGTAGGATCGACCACATCAATGTGCAATTGCATGGCGTTGCGTTGATCTTTGGAAATCGATTGCAGGCGCCCGGCCATATAAACGCCGGGCAGCGAATCCTGCACCAGCACATTGATGGCCTGCGCCGTGCGCGCTGTGCCTAGAAATGCGGTTACGCCCACCACGGCATTCAGCGCCACCAACGACAGACAGATCAAAAGAATCTTGCGACTCAACGTCAGCTTGGGCATTTCGGCTCCTCTTCCGACTCTGGGATCACGGCGGCCCTGCATCAGCACATGGATTCCGCCGACGGCGGGCGCACGCCAACACCGTCCACTTCCTCTATCGGCGCGCCGGGTTGGCTCCATCACAGGCCGGTTGCCGTGAGTGATAGAATCCGGCCTGAAGCATCCTTGGTTTTCCGCCGGGCAACTGGCTACCGCCGGGCGGTTGTGCTGTCCCATCCCCCACCCCTCGCCTGCTCCGGCGCGCTGGAACCAGGTGGAACGGAGTCGAATATGGTTGACGATAAAGAACGCTCCCGCGCAGTGGAACTGGCGCTGGCACAGATAGAAAAGCAGTTTGGCAAGGGATCGATCATGCGCCTGGGCAGCAAAGAGGCCATCGTTCCCATTTCGGTCATCTCCACCGGATCGATCTCCTTTGACGCCGCGCTCGGCGTGGGTGGCCTGCCCCGTGGCCGCGTCATCGAGATTTTTGGCCCGGAATCCTCCGGCAAAACCACCATCACCCTGCAAGTGGTCGCTGAGGCGCAAAAGGCCGGTGGCTTGGCGGCCTTTGTCGATGCCGAGCACGCGCTCGATCCAACCTACGCGCGCAAGCTGGGCGTGGATGTGGACAATCTGCTGATCTCGCAGCCGGATTACGGCGAGCAGGCACTGGAAATCACCGAGGCGCTGGTGCGCTCTGGCGCGATTGATGTGCTGGTGGTGGACTCGGTGGCCGCACTGGTGCCCAAGGCCGAACTCGACGGCGAAATGGGCGACTCGCACGTGGGCCTGCATGCGCGCTTGATGTCCCAGGCGCTGCGCAAGCTGACCGGCACGGTGGCCAAGTCGCGCACTTGCCTGATCTTCATCAACCAGATTCGCGAAAAGATTGGCGTGATGTTTGGCAACCCGGAGACAACCACCGGCGGACGTGCGCTGAAGTTCTACTCTTCGGTGCGCGTGGATATTCGTCGCATCGGCGCGGTCAAAGAGGGCGAGGTCGTCGTCGGCTCGCGCACCAAGGTCAAGATCGTCAAGAACAAGGTGGCTGCGCCCTTTCGCGAGGCGGAGTTTGACATTCTCTACGGAGAAGGCATCTCGCGCGAAGGCGATGTGCTCGACCTCGCCGTGCTGCACAACATCGTGGAGAAGTCGGGCGCTTGGTACAGCTACAGTGGCGAACGCATTGGCCAGGGCCGCGAGAACGTGCGCCAGCACTTCAAGGACAACAAGGAGACCTTCGCCCGCGTTGAGGCGCAGTTGCGCAAGAAGCTGGGCATCGCTTCCAAAGGCGACGTACCGGAGGTCCCGCCCGTGCCCGTCAACGGTGCCGCCGCCGCGCAAGAAGTCGTCAAGGCCAGCAAAAAGTAATTTGCAAGGAAAAATTATGGTTGTTGTTATCTGGGAAGCAGAGTTTAGCACTGAAAATGCGGCGGCAGGCAGCGAGGCCATGCGCCGCATTTGGGTCGATATGCGTCTATTTGACGGATATCTTGACCACGAATTTCTCGTGGATGTGACAGATCCCGGGCATATTACCGTGGTGAGCCATTGGCAAAGTAAAGAGGCCGCAGATCGAATTCGCGACGTGTATGCCAGTCATGCGAATGCATTGGAAGCTACGCGATTGGCAAGTCAACCCCGCCGACGGTGCGTGTACTCGCCCATCAGTTAGGTTTCATAACCGGTCAATATGGCAAAGTCCTAGTTGCACCTGTGCCCGTCAACGGTGCCGCAGCCGCACAAGAAGTCGTCAAAGCCAGCAAAAAGTAAGTGTATGTACTGGGCGGTATGGAAATGAGCGATAGCGGTGCTGGCTATCGCTCATTTTTTTGTTATATTGTGAGCGATAGAATGTAGGTGTATCGCTCATGACCTGGAATTGGCAAAAGTCAGATTGGCCGAACTTCCGCTGGGAGCACTCTCGACTCGCCCATGCGGAAGCGCAGTTTCTGGTTGGCGCGGGCGTTACCATCGGTACGGTCAAGCACTTGGACGGGGCCGTGCACAACCAACTGATCGTCGAGGCGATGAGTGGAGAAGCGCTTACGACTTCTGAGATTGAAGGCGAAATCCTCAATCGGGCCAGCGTGCAGTCTTCGATTCAACGGCAGTTAGGGTTGGCATTCGATCCACGCCGTGTTGCGCCAGCCGAACAGGGCATCGCAGAAATGATGGTCGATCTGTACCGGAGATTTTCCGAGCCTCTTTCTGGCAAGATGTTGTTCTCGTGGCATCGCAGGATGACCTCCAGCAGACAAGACTTGATGGATGTCGGGAGGTATCGCACGAGCCGGGAACCCATGCAGGTTGTCTCTGGAAGGATGGGCGATCCAAAGATACATTTTGAAGCCCCGCCATCGAAGCATGTTCCGTCAGAGATGAAGCGCTTCGTCGCATGGTTCAATCGAACAGCGCCACGCGGGGCAGACCCTTTGCCTGCGATCACACGGACGGGAATTGCTCATCTATATTTCGAGTCGATTCATCCGTTCGAGGATGGCAACGGTCGCATCGGACGCGCCATCGCGGAGAAGGCCATCGCGCAGAGCTTGGGTCAGCCGATCCTCGTCGCTTTAGCCACCACAATTCTCGCGCATCAGAAAAGCTATTATGACGCTCTTGAAAATGCCAATAAACAGAATGAAATTACGGCGTGGCTGACTTGGTTTGCTGCGATTGCATTAGAAGCGCAACGCCGGACGCTGGCACAGGTGGAGTTTCTCATCGCCAAGACAAAGCTATTCGATCGACTGCGCGGTCAAATCAACGATAGGCAAGAAAAAGCGCTTCTGCGAATGCTCAAGGAAGGCCCCGACGGATTCAAAGGCGGTCTGAGCGCAGGCAACTACAGCACGATTACCGGCGCTTCCCCGGCCACCACGACCCGCGATTTGGCCGACCTCGTAGAA